>CAZOUC010000340.1:0-3627 GCA_964582825.1 uncultured Enterobacteriaceae bacterium
GCCAAAACGACCAGGCCCATCGCGCCGCCCCACAGCAGGCCGCCGATCAGGCCGACCGTGGCCTCTTTGCTGACCAGGTGGCGGAAGGTGTCGCTGTCGATCTGGTTCAGCGCGAAACTGCGAATGACCAGCGCCAGGGTCTGATTGCCGCCGTTGCCGCCGACCGCCGCGACGATCGGCATCAGTGCCGCCAGGGCGACCAGCTGCTCGATCGTCGCCTCGAAAGCGCCGATGATGCGGGAGGCGACGAACGCCGTGACGAGATTCAGCGCCAGCCACAGGCCGCGGTGTCGCGCCGAGCGCCAGGCCGGCGCGTACAGGTCTTCTTCCTGGCGCAGACCCGCCTGGCTGAGCAGGTCGCTCTGGCTGGCGTCCTGCAGGTGGTCGAGGATCTCGTCGATCGCGAGAATCCCGACCAGCACGCCGTGGTTGTTCACGACCGGGGTCGACACCAGGTCGTAGCGCTCGAAGGCGTGCACTGCGTCGTCGACCAGGTCGTTGGTGTGGAAGAAGATCACGTCCCGGTCCATGACGTCGCGCACCTCGACCTCGCCGGGAGTGCGCAGCAGGGTCTGGATGCGCAGGTTGCCGCGAAAGCGCCCGCCTCGGTCGACCACCGGCAGTTCCTGCAGGGTGTCGGGCAGGTCGCGATGGGCGCGCAGGTAGCGCAGCACGACGTCGAGGCTGACGTCCTCGCGCACGGCGACGAAGTCCACGTCCATCAGCGCGCCGACGCTGTCGTCGGGATAGGACAGGATGGCGCGCAGCTGTTCCTGCTCCTCGCGTCCCATGCTCTCGAGAATTTCCGGCAGCAGTTGACCGGGTAGGTCGGGCACCAGTTCGGCGAGTTCGTCCGAGTCGAGGTGGGCTGCAGCTCCGACGATCTCCTCGGCATCCATCTGCTGGATGAGGGTGTCGCGCACCGCGTCCGAGACCTCGAGCAGCACCGAGCCGTCGAACCGGGTGTCGACCAGGTCCCAGACCCGCTGGCGTTCCTCCTGGGGCAACTGCTCCAGCACGAAGGCGATGTCGGCCGGGTGCAGCTGGTTGATTTCCCGGGCCAGGGCCGCGTCCTGCTGACGTTCGGTCAAATCCTGGAGCAGCGCGTTGCGGTCGCCGTCGGCGCGGCCGGCCATGTCGCGCAGCAATTCGCCGCGATCGAGCAGCCGGCGAATCTGTGCAAGCGCCTGGCGCGGATTCTTGTGCTGGGTGGTTGCCTGGTTCATTGATCGGACTCCGCTGCAGACCGGCGCATTATGGCGCGTTGGCCGCCGGCAGATCAGCCGAGCTGGCGGTGTCCTGCGCAGCATGCGATGCTCTTGCCGATCCAGCCCTCCGTGAGGCCCGGCGATGCCACTGCAGATTCACCGTGCCGACGTCGTGTCCGCGCTGTCGGAATAGGAGCCGCCGGCCAGTGTGCAGGCCAGTGAACCGACCGCGCCGCTGCCCCCCGTCGACGAGGACGAGTCGCCGCGGCGCGAGCCCGAACGTTCCCTCCACGAACAGGCCGCGCTGGCGGAGTACCAGCAGGTCGAGGAGGGGTCGGGGGAACGTCACCGGGCACGCATCGCCGAAGACGTGATGACACGACGGCCCTTCGTGCTGCCGACGCACGCGCCGCTGTCCGAGGCGCGCGCCCTGTTCCGGCGCCACGGCTTCCGGCACGTTCCGGTGGTTGGCGCGGACGGCGCCATCGCCGGATTGCTGTCCGAGCGCGACCTGCTGCGTCGCGATGCGGATCCATCGGCCTCGGGCGCCGCGACCGTGGCCGATCTGGCCGCAGCGGAAGTCCTCACGGCGACGCCGGATACCTCACTGCGCGAGATCGCCGCCACGATGCTCGAGCGGCGCGTCGGCAGCCTGCCGGTGGTCGACGCGCAGCACCGACCGGTCGGCATCATCACGCGCGCCGATATCCTGCGTGCCGTCGTGCAGCGGGCGCCGCTGGAGTTGTGGGCCTGAACGGCTGTCGCTGCGGGTTCAGGTCAGTCGGCGGTGTAGGTCTCGCGCAGGTAGTTGCAGATTTCCTGCGATTCGAACCGTTCGACGCCGGTGTTCGGGTCGATGAGGAACGGCACCTGCACCCGTCCGGCGCGCTCGAGCAGTTCGAGCCGGTTGCGCCCGGCGACCGGCAGATCCGGGAACAAGGCCGCGCGCAGCTGCGGCGGACCGTAGTCCTGCCACATCGCCTTGCCGGTGTTGCGCAGCCGGTAGGGAATCTCGAGCGCGCAGAGCAGTTCGCGTACGGGACGGGCGAAGGGGCTCGACTCGAAGCTGTAGAGCTCGAGCGGTTCCGCCGGCGGTCGCCCGGTCGGCCGCGCCCGGCTCGCGCTGACGGCGCGCAGGGCGCTGCCGGCGATGGAGCCGGGCAGGCTGACCAGGCGCAGCAGCGCCGGCGGGGCCGGCCGCCGGCCGTATTCCTCGAACAGGTAGGCGACGATGTCCGCCGACTCGTACAGGGCGGCGCCGGTGTTGGGATCTTCCAGGTACGGGAACTGCGCCTTGCCGCCCGCGGCGACGACGTCGGCGCGGAATCGCTGCCCGTCGCGCGGGCAGGGCAGGATCATCGCGTCGAGGTCCAGTTCCGTCAGCGCTTCGCGCACCAGGCGGCAGTAAGGGCAGGACTCGATGTCGTACAGGCGCAGCAGCTCGGCCGGCTGGTGTGCGGCGGGGCGACCGTCGGTGCCGCGCCACAGCCGCACCGTCGAGGCCAGCGTCGAGTTGAGGATGTTCAGGGCCTGCAGCATGAGAGCGTCGTACGCTCCTGTGCCGGCAGCGGATCAGTCTTCCAGGAAGCCCTTGCGCCGCAGCCAGTCCGCGCACAGCGCCGCCGCTTCCCGTGCCTTGTCCGGCTGGCCGAAGTAGTAATGGTTGGCTCCCTCGATCCAGTGCAGTTCCTTGTCGTCGTGGCTCACCGCCGCGTGCAGCTGCCTGGTATGACCCGGCGTGATGCCGTCGTCGGCGGTGTTGCCCACCACCAGGGCCGGGACCGTGATGCGGGCGGCACAGGCAACCCCGTCGGCGTTGGCGTCGTCGTAGCTCCACTGCGACAGCCAGCTGCGCAGGGAGCAGTAGCGGGCCAGCCCGATCGGGCTCTCGTTGACGACTTTCGGCTCGCCGAGAAAACACCAGTTCGGTTGGCGGTCGTTGGGGTCGATGGTGGGGTCGAGCCAGCGCGGATCGGCCATCGTGCGGTGAACGACGAAGGCGTACTCCCGCTTGTCGTCGCCGGCGGCGCGGAACGCGTCGAGCTTTTCGCGCACCCAGGCCGTGATGCGCCGGTTGCGGGCGATCTGGGCCGCGTGAAAGCGCTCGAGGTAATCGGCGTCGTAGGGCGGTTGATGGGGATTGTTCGGGTCGTACAGATCCAGTTCAGGGTCGCGTTGTTCCGGGTTCGCCTCGTCGAGTACGGAGGGGTCGATCCACTCGGTGAAGGTGCGATGGCGCGCCAGGTGCGCCGCGACGAGCATGATGCCGTCCGCCGGGACAAAATCCTGCTGGGTCAGGTCCGGCGGTTCGCCGGCCGGCGTGCAGGTCACGCGCGGATCCTCCGCCTCGGCCTGGTAGAACAGGGACACCGACCCGCCGCCGCTCCAAACCCCGAGGACGACCTTCTCGTAGCCAGGG
>CAZOUC010000341.1:0-3624 GCA_964582825.1 uncultured Enterobacteriaceae bacterium
GGTCATGCCGAGTCCGCTCAGGCGCCCGACCTGCAGTTCGGTCAGCACGTCCCCGGCCAGTTCGGTATCGGCGGCGGGATAGGCGAAGTAGCGCTCGATCGCGGCCAGCCACGGGTCGAGCTCGGCGCTGGCCACGACCCCGCGGATGCGCACGTCCTGCGGCGGCAGTTGCAGGGCTGAGCCGGGCATGCCGACGACGACGTCGCCGCGCACGCGCCCGCCGTCGATCTGCAGGGCGGCGCGGCCGGCATCGGCGTATTCGATGTTGAGACCGAAATCGCTGCCACTGCCGCGGTAGACGGCACGCAGGGAACGCGCGTCCTCCGCGGCCTTGCCGAGCGGCGCCGGCGCGTCGATCGCCACCCCCTCGAGCCCGGAGTCGACCCGCAGCTCGACGCCTTCACCGGGCACCAGCAGCAGTTCCGCCGTCGCTGGCGCGATGCCTGTGACGAAGCCCAGCAGCGGCTGGCGCAGCCAGTCGTTGAGCGAGGTCGTGTCGATATTGCCGCTGGCGACGATCCGTACCGGACTGCCCGCGCCGCGCAGCGGCTCCAGCGGGCCCAGCGATAGGCTCAGGGGCTGGTTCCAAAGGCGCGCGCGGAGGTCTCGCCCCGCAAGCCCGGTGTCCAGGTCGAAGTGCAGGGTCCCGCCGAGGTCGTCGAAACGCAGTCCCTGTTCCGTCAGCTCGAGTGCGGCGCCATCCAGGGCCACCTCGGCGTACAGCAGGCTCTGGGCGTCGAAGGTCATTTCATCGCGCAGCGGCAGGTCGAGCACCAGGCGGGCGGCGAGTTCGCCCTCGCCGCGCCAGCCGTCGGTCGCACCGCCGGTCAGCTCGCTGACGGGCGTCTCGTTGAGCAGGCGCAGCAGACCGTTCAGCTCGCCACCGAGTTCGCCGCGGATGATGATGCGCCGGTCGCGCTCCGGAGCGGGCCGACCGACGCTGATGCGCAGCGGCTGCAGGCTCAGGCCGAGCAGGCTGCCCTCACGGGCGTACACATCCACGTCGTTGTTGGCGACGTGGATGCTGGCCGCAGCGTCGAGCACCGGCGGCCAGGCCGGATCGAATTGCAGCGCCGCGTCCTCGACCTCGATCTGCAGCTGCAGGCTGTCGCGCCTGGGCGGCCGGTAACCGCTGACCACCGTGTGCAGGTGAAAGGCGCCGCTGGTCACGCGCCCGCCGAGGACGGCGCCGTCGAGCCAGCGCCGCAGTCCCGGATCGATATTGTTCGGCAGAAAGAACGCGTAGTCCTTCGCGTCCGCGTCACGCAGCGCCATCAGCAGGGTCAGGGTGTCGGAGGCCTCGGGATCACGGACCAGGTCCAGGCGAAAGAAGCCGTCGACCTCACCCTGCGGCGCCTGCAGCTGCAGCAGGTCGCTGACCACGACCGTCCCTTCCTCGTCGAAGCGCCAGTTGACACGGCCGACACCGGCGTCGAAACGCATCGGAGCGGCGAAGTCGCGGGCGAAATGGACGCTGAAGTCGCGCGCGTCGAGCGTGAAACTGCCGTCGCGCAGGCCGGCCTCGAGGTAACCGTCAAGACCCTCGCCGGCGGGAATCCCCTCGAAATCGTCGAGGCTGATGTCGGCGGCTTCGGCGCGCAGACTGAACTGCTCGCGCAG
Source organism: uncultured Enterobacteriaceae bacterium (assembly GCA_964582825.1). GTDB lineage: Bacteria > Pseudomonadota > Gammaproteobacteria > Pseudomonadales > UBA5518 > CAZOUC01. The sequence continues at coordinate 1,621 of CAZOUC010000341.1, forward strand.
TTCCGCGTCGTTCGGCACGGTGAGCAGCACGTTGCGCAGCTGGCCGCGCGGCGCGAGCTCGTCGAGCAGCAGCCGGGCCCGCTCCGGCAGTCTGCCGGTGGCGACGGCCAGGCGCCGCAGCGGCGCCACTTCGAGGCTGGCCGCCTGGACGATCCAAGGCGACAGTCCGTCGCGCAGGTCGCCTTCCAGGTGCAGGTCCCGCCAGCTCAGGCGCTCGCCGAACCAGTCGAGAGCAATGCGCTCGATGTCGACGTCAACGCGACGGCCCGGATCGAGGCTGGCGAGGAACCGGCTCTCGAGACGCTCGACGTCCGGCCATGCGCCCGCCTCGTCGATGGCCACCGGCAGGCGCTCGACCTCCACGTCGCCGAGCACGCGCAGGGAACCCTGCACCGCTCGGCCCAGCCAGAGGTCGCCGGTGACGCGCGTGTCGCCGAGCGCGATGCCGAACTGCTCGAGCACCGGCATGAACTGCGCCGTCGGCATGTTGCCCAGGCGCAGGTACGCCTCCAGCGAAAAGCCGTCGTCGCGGCGCAGGTCGCCGCTCGCCTCGACCAGCAGGTCCAGCGCGCTGCCGTCGTCACCGCTGGCCAGGCCCGCACGCAGGCGGCGGAAGCCGTCGAAGTTTTCGAGCTCGAGGCGCAGGTCGCTGGCGAGCAGGTCACGGCCGCCCTGGAAGTCCAGGGTCAGTCGGCTGCGCTGCAGCGTGACCTCGCGCACGGCCAGCACCATGCCGGCGACCAGCGGGCCGTAGTCCTGCCCGCCGCCCTCGGTGACCATGCCGGCCAGGGTCCAGCGACCGTCCGCCTTCTCGACCAGGTCGATCGCCGCATGGGACGTCGCCAGGCGCCGCAGCCGCGGCGCCCGGTCGACCAGGCTGCGCAGCAGGTCGACACGCAGCTCGACCTCGGAAAGTGTCAGCAGCGACACCTCCGGCCGCTCGGGGTCGTACAGGCGCAGCTCCCTGAGATTCATGGTCGGCGCCAGACCGGTCCAGGCGCCGCGCAGGCCACTGAGCTGCACGCCGATCGGCAGGCGCGCGTTGATCCCGTCCTCGATCTGGCGCTCGTATTCGCCGATGCGCGGGAAGTAGTACTGGCCCAGACTGATCAGCAGGGCACATACGACGACCGTCGCGGCAAGCAGGTACCAGCCCCAGCGCGCCAGTCGGTTCAGGATCGCGCGCAGGGTCATCGCCGTGGCGGGCACCGCCCCTGCCGGTCCGCTGCGCAGGCCGCGGCGCGGCGGCCGCATCGTCCTTTACAGCGGCACGACATCGAACTGCTCCTGCGTGTAGACCGACTCGACCTGGAAGCGGATCGTCTTGCCGATGAACTGCTCGAGGTCGGCGACGTTGGTGGACTCTTCGTCCAGCAGACGCTCGACCACCACCGGACTGCCGAGCACGAGAAAAGTGTCGTTCTCGTAGCTGCGCGCCTCGCGCAGGATCTCGCGGAAAATCTCGTAGCAGACGGTCTCGGGGCTCTTGAGGGTACCGCGCCCCTGGCAGCAGCTGCAGGTCTGGCACAGGGTGTTCTCGAGGCTCTGGCGGGTGCGCTTGCGGGTCATCTGCACCAGTCCGAGATCGGACACGCTGCTGATGGTGGTCTTGGCGTGATCGGCTTCGAGGGCTTTCTCCATGGTGCGCAGCACCTGGCGCCGATGCTCCGGGTCCTTCATGTCGATGAAATCGATGATGATGCCGCCGAGATTGCGTACGCGCAGCTGCCGGGCCAGCGCGCTGGCCGCCTCGAGATTGGTCTTGAAGATGGTCTCCTCGAGGTTGCGGTGGCCGACGAACGCGCCGGTATTGATGTCGACCGTCGTCATGGCCTCGGTCTGATCGAAGATCAGGTAGCCGCCCGACTTCAGCGACACCTTGCGTCCGAGAGCCTTGACCAGCTCGTCCTCGACGTTGAACAACTCGAAAATCGGCCGGTCGCCGACGTAGTGCTCAAGCAGGTCGACAGCTTCCGGGACCAGTTCACCTGCGAAGTCCCGCAG
>CAZOUC010000342.1:0-3616 GCA_964582825.1 uncultured Enterobacteriaceae bacterium
AACCAGCCCGGCGCGGGCGCCGGCCTCGATCGACATGTTGCAGACCGTCATGCGCCCTTCCATCGACAGGCCGCGTACGGCTTCGCCGGCGAACTCGATGGCGTAACCGGTACCGCCGGCGGTGCCGATCCGGCCGATCACCGCGAGCACCAGGTCCTTGGCGGTCACGCCCTGGCCGAGTTGCCCGTCGATGCGCACCTGCATGTTGCGCATCCGCCGCGCCTGCAGACACTGCGTCGCCAGCACGTGTTCGACCTCGCTGGTACCGATGCCGTGCGCCAGGCAGCCGAAGGCGCCGTGCGTCGAGGTATGCGAATCGCCGCAGACCACCGTCATGCCCGGCAGCACCGCACCGGTTTCCGGTCCGACGACGTGGACGATCCCCTGTCGCCGGTCGTTCAGCGGGATTTCCACCAGGTCGAAAGCGGCGCAGTTGTCGTCGAGCGTTTGCAGTTGCAGACGGGATACCGGGTCCTTCATCGCGGCGTATCCGCCACGCCGCTCGTCGCTGTCGGTCGAGACGTTGTGATCCGGCATGGCCAGGTTGGCGTCGCGGCGCCAGGGTCTGCGTCCGGCGATCCGCAGCCCCTCGAAGGCCTGAGGCGAGGTGACCTCGTGGATCAGGTGCCGGTCGATGTACAGCAGCGCCGATCCGTCGGGCCGCTCCAGCACCAGGTGCCGTTCCCACAGCTTGTCGTACAGGGTCTTGCCGCTCACCCTTGCTCTCCTGCTCATGCCGATGGCAGGCATTCTACGAACCGCGCTAAGATAAAACCAATTCATTTATTTCATTATTTGAATAACTTTAGGGAATTCATGGACACGGCACTGCTCCAGGCATTCATCGCAGTGGCGGACAGCGGCTCGTTTTCCGTCGCGTCCGCCGATCTTCACCTGACGCAACCGGCAATCAGCAAGCGCATCGCGCAGCTCGAAGGCCAACTCGAACTGCGCCTGTTCGACCGCATCGGCCGCCGCGTCACATTGACCGAAGCCGGCACCACCCTGCTGCCGCGCGCACGGCGAATCCTCCAGGATATCCGCGACGCCGAGCGCGTCCTGCGCGACACCGGACGCACGGTCGCGGGCGAGCTCGCGCTCGCCACCAGCCACCACATCGGTCTGCACCGTCTACCGCCGGTCCTGCGTCAGTACCGGCGCACCTACCCGGACGTGCGCCTCGACATCGCGTTCATGGATTCCGAGGAAGCGCTCGAGGCGGTACTGCATGGGCGCCTGGAACTGGCGGTCATCACCCTGCCGCCCGGCGGACTGAAGGAACCGTTGACCGGTGAATGCATCTGGCGCGACCCGCTGGTCGTGGTGGTATCGGATGAGCACCCGTTGGCCGGGCGAGACGGCGTATCGCTCGCTGAACTGGCGGCGCGTGACGCGGTGCTGCCGGCCGAGGGCACCTACACGGGCCAGATTCTGCGCCAGTTGTTCGCGCAGCACGGCCTCGAGCTTCGCCTGGGAATGACCACCAACTACCTGGAGACCCTGCGAATGCTGGTGAGCATCGGGCTCGGCTGGAGCCTGCTGCCCGAGACCATGCTCTGTCCCGGACTGCAGCGCCTCGCCCTCGGCGATACGGCGCTCGAGCGCAGGCTCGGCGTGATCTACCATCGCCAGCGCTGGCTGTCGCGGGCCGCCCGCGCGTTCATCGACACCCTGCCTAAGGCGCCGCATGCTGCCCCCGCGGAGCTGGTGTAGACTCGGACGCCGGGCTGAAGAGCTTTCCCATGTAGCACGGTAGTGACCAGGATCTGCCCGAGTCGGCACCCGAGGCGGCCGACGCGGGCCGACTCATCGAAGCCATCCGCCGCCTTCGCGAAGAGGAAGGCATCGGTCTGCGCGAAGCGCGCGACCGCGTCGCGGCCTATGTCGGCGCAGAACGGCAGGGACCCGACAGGCCGTCGCCACCGCGCGAGGAGTCGACCCTGGGCCGGTTCCTGCTGGTGCTGGCGGTCGGTGGGGTCCTGCTGCTGGCCTGGCTCGGCTACGGCGGCTGCGTCCCGGCAGGCGCCGTCCTGGCGGCAGACCGCGCCCGCTCCCGCCAGCGGCGCACGTCGGCCGGCGTGTCCACGTCGAAACAGACCCCCTCGTCATCGGTCGCCAGGCGGTACGCCGCTACCGAGGGATCGCACAGCAGGCGGCGCGCGCCCTCGTCTCCTTGCAGTCGGCGCAGACGCGCCAGCAGGCTGCCGGCGAATGCCACCGGGTGTCCGGGCCGGCCCCGGTAGGTCGGCACCACCAGGGTGCGTCCGGGCAGGGCCCGCAGGACGGCACGCACCGTCGCCGCCTGCAACAGGGGCTTGTCGGCGAGCCCGACCAGGATACTGCTGCCGTCCGGTAGCGACGCGGCAGCGGCCGCCAGCGAATCCCCGAGGCCCCGGGCGGCGGCATCGACGCGGACGATGCCCGCCTGCGGCAATCGAGCTTGCCACGCCAGCGGGTCATCGTCGTGCCTCAGCACCACCACCAGCCGCAGTCCGGCCTCGACGAACGGTCGCGCCGCGCACTCCGCCAGCGCTGCACCGCCGGGCCCGGCCAGGCAGCGCTTGTCCGCTCCGAAGCGCCGGCTGTATCCGGCCGCAAGCAGGACCGCCGGCGGCAGCTCATCCGGCATCGCGTAGCGCTCGTGCGCTGCGCAACTGCGTCAGCTCGGCGAGCATGGCGATCGCGATTTCGAGCGGGCGCTCGCTGCCGATAGACAACCCTACCGGCGCGTGCAGGCGCGCGATCTGCTCCGGAGCGAGTTCGAGCTGGGCCAGCCGTTCCCGACGCCTGGCGCTGGTCCGGACCGAGCCCAGGGCCCCGACGTAGAACGCCGGCTGCTGCAGCGCCTCCATCAGGGCCATGTCGTCGATCCGCGGGTCGTGGGTCAGGGTCAGGATGACGGTGTAGCCGTCGACGCCGGCGGCACGGATGAAATCGTCCGGCATCGCCCCGCGGCGCTCGACGCTCGCGGGCCCGTCCCAGTCGGCCAGCTGCCGCGGCCGCGGATCGCAGAGCAGAACCTGGTAGTCCAGGGCCTCGGCCAGGTTGGCGAGACAGGTCGCCAGCTGGCCGGCGCCGACCAGCAGCATCCGGTAACGCGGCGCGAAGGTCAGCGTCAGCCCCGTATCGTCCAGGCGTGGCGCCTGGTGCCGGTCCGTTGCGACCAGCGTGGCCGCGCCTGTGTCGAGCCGCAGCCGCCGCTGCACCGGCTGCCGTGCTTCGAGGGCTGAGACCAGCGCGGCCACGTGGTCCACGGCGGGCGTCGCGGGCTGCAGGGTCTCGACGAGGATACGCATGCGGCCACCACAGGGCAGGCCGAGCCGCTCGTTCTCTTCAGCCGACACGCCGAACTCGCGCCAGCGCGGCGGGGGCGTCGACGGGTCATGCAGGAGTTCCTCGATCAGCGACTCTTCGACGCAGCCGCCCGACAGGCTGCCGGCGACACGACCGTCATCCCGGCAGGCCAGCAAGGATCCGGGCGGGCGCGGCGAGGAGCCGATGGTCTCGACGATCGTGCACAGCCAGGCGCGGCGTCCGGCCTGCAGCCAGTCGCGCAGCTGCCGCAGAATCTCCAGTTCCGTACCGGCGCTCGGCATTCGACTAGAAGATGCCCATG
>CAZOUC010000343.1:0-3576 GCA_964582825.1 uncultured Enterobacteriaceae bacterium
AGACCTGGCTCGGCGGCCAGTGGTGGACCGTCGGCGGTGGCGGCACGGTCTGGGACTCCATGGCCTACGACCCGGAGCTCGACCTGCTGTACGTCGGCGTCGGCAACGGCAGCCCCTGGAACCGGCAGATCCGCAGCCCCGGCGGCGGCGACAACCTGTTCCTGTCGTCGATCGTCGCGCTGCGACCGGATACCGGCGAGTACGTCTGGCACTTCCAGACCACGCCGGGCGAGAGCTGGGACTACACGGCCACCCAGCACATGATCCTGGCGGATCTCGAGATCGACGGCGAACTGCGCAAGGTCATCATGCAGGCGCCGAAGAACGGCTTTTTCTACGTACTCGATCGGGCCACGGGCGAGTTCATCTCCGGCGAGAAGTACGTGAATGTCACCTGGGCCGAGGGTCTCGATCCCGACACCGGTCGGCCGATCCTGACCGAGAACGCCCGCTACGAGGCAGGCGACCAGTTCGCGATGCCGTCGCCGCACGGCGGCCACAACTGGCACCCGATGAGTTACAGCCCGCAGACCGGCCTGGTGTACATCCCGGCCCAGGATATCCCGTTCAATTACCGCCACGACGCGGACTTCGTCTACCAGCCCGGCTACTGGAACACCGGCATCGACGTCGAGGCGGCCAGCCTGCCCGACGACGAGGCGGTGCGGCAGCAGATCCTCGGCATGGTGCAGGGTCGCATCCTGGCCTGGGACCCGATCAGGCAGCAGGAGGCCTGGCGCGTCGAGCACGGCAATGCCTGGAACGGTGGCGTGTTGGCGACAGCGGGCAACCTGGTGTTCCAGGGCAACGCCAACGGCGAGTTCGTCGCCTACCGCGCCGACAACGGCGAACGCCTGTGGGCCACCGACGCGCAGACGGGCATCGTCGCCGGGCCCATCAGCTACATGGTCGACGGCAAACAGTACGTCGCCGTCAGCGCGGGCTGGGGCGGTGCGCTGCCACTGGTCGGCGGCGCGGTCATCGCCAGGGCCGAGCAGGTCAATCGCAGCCGGCTGCTGGTGTTCAGCCTCGACGGCGACCTCGAACTGCCGGAGCCCAAGGCTCCGGCACGGGTCCTCGACCCGCCGCCGCTGGTCGCCGACGCCGCCACCGTCGCCAGGGGACGGAGCCTGTTCGCCGGCTACTGCATGGTCTGTCACGGCGACGGCGCGGTCGGCGGCGGCGTGATCCCGGACCTGCGTTACATGAGCGCGCAGACCCACGCCGAGTTTGACGCGATCGTGGTCGGCGGCCTGCGCCACGAGCGCGGCATGGCCGGCTTCGGCGACCGGATCACGCCGCAGGACGCGCAGGCGATCCGCGCCTACCTGATCGAGCGGGCGCACCGGCTCAAGGGGGATCTCGCGCAGGCCAGCGCGCCTGAGGCCGCCGGAGACGGCGCCTAGCTCCCGCTCATCGCCCGGGCCGCGGCACGTCTGTTGAGCGATGCGGCGCCCGTCCGGCAAGCGCAGTACCTGTGACACGGCGGAGGAAAACCGATGGCCAAACTGAAAAAAGGTGAGCGTCTGGAAATCCTGGAGATGGCCGCGGATATTGCCGCCGCCTCGGCCCAGAACACCAACGTGGTGTGGATGATCGAGTTCCAGGAGCAACTGATCGAGCGGCTCTACCGGAAGATGGTGGCGCTGGTTGAAGAAGGCGACGAGGCGCCGGCCGAGGACTGAGGTCCGGCCGCTCAGTCCGCCAGCACGCCGCCCTGCCAGGGTCCGCGTGGAGGATCGACGAGCACACCCGGATTGAGGATGCCGGCGGGATCGAGGCGCGCCTTCACGGACCGCAGTGCGTCACGGAACAGCGGGCTGCTCTGCGCCTCGTAGCCGCCACGGTGGTCACGTCCAACGGCGTGGTGGTGCGTGACCGTGCCGCCGCAGCGGACCACCGCGTCATTCGCCTCCCGTTTGATGACCCGCCAGCGATCCAGCATCGCCCGCAGGTCACCGTTCCGGCTGCCGAGCGCGTAGAACGTGAAGTAAGGTGCCGGGCCGTCCGGGTAGATGTGCGTGAAGCGGCAACTGAGTACGGCCGGGGCGCCGGTCTCGCGCTCGATCGCGCCGCCGAGCTGCTCACGTACGCCGTCGTAGAGCTCGGCGAAACGGTCCCAGGTCACGGCCGTTTCGAAGGTGTCGGCGATGATGCCGAGGCGGGTCGTCTCGTTTCGGTAATACGGCATGCGCAGGAACGCCTGGCGCCAGTGCCCGCTGACGTCGCTGCCGCCGCCCGGCTCCTGCGCCTGGCCGCCGTGATCCGCGACCAGTTCCAGGGCGCGCGCCAGCCAGGCATCCACCGGATGGTCCGCCGACTCGAATCCCAGCACCAGCCAGGCTTCGCGGCCGTCGCCGAGACCGTTCATGCTCGCTTCGAGCGGGTCCAGCAGCCGGCAGTTGCTCGGGTACAGGCCGGACTGCGACAGGGCCCGGACCGCCTCGACGCCGGCGGCAAAGCCCGTGAAGCGCACCGCGCGCGAGGCGCGGTGTCGCGGCCGGTCCTGCAGCCGCAGCCAGGCCTCGGTGATCACGCCGAGAATGCCCTCGGAGCCGAGCACCAGCCGGTCCGGGGACGGGCCGGCGCCGGAACCCGGCAGGCGCCGGGTCTGCAGGATGCCGGCACCGGTCACCAGGCGCGTGGCTTCGACGAAGTCGTCGATGTGCGTGTACAGGCTGGCGTAGTGGCCACCGGCGCGCGTGGCGATCCAGCCGCCCAGGGTCGAGAACTGGAAGCTCTGCGGGAAGTGGCGCAGGGTCAGGCCGTGGGGGCGCAGCTGGGCTTCCAGCTCCTCGCCGTTGGCGCCGGCCTGGATGCGCGCCGCGCGGCTGACACGGTCGATATCGAGCACGCGGTCGAGGTATTGCATGTCGAGGCTGACGACACCCCGGTAGCCGTCGCCGACGTCGCACTCGACGCCGCCGCAGACGCTGGTGCCGCCGCCGTAGGGCACCACCGCGGCCGACGCCGAAGCAGCCCAGTCGAGCAGGTCGACGACCTGCTGCTCGGTCCGCGGGAAGGCGACGAGGTCGGGCGGGTGCGGCAGGTCGCGCAGCAGCATCCGCGCCATGTCGGCGAAGGACTTGCCGTAGGCGTGGCTGAGGCGATCGTAGGGGCTGTCCGACAGCAGCGGCGCCAGCGTGTCCGGTGGTCGCAGGCTCGGCGCCGGCAGCGCGAAATCCTCGATTCGGGGCGTCGCGCATGGCGTGAGTGCACCGCCCGCGAGACCGGCGGCGAGCTGGTGAATCTGCCGGATTTCCGTGTCGTCGAGCGCCTCGTCCGCGTAGCCCCAGCCCCAGATGTTCAGCGGCCGTCGGCGGCCGGCACCGTGCACGCTCAGGCGCTCAGCTTGCTACGCAGCAGTTTCTTGTCGATCTTGCCCACCGGCGTCAGCGGAATCTGTTCGACGAAATGAATCCGCTTCGGCACCTTGTACGGTGCCATCTCGGCACGGCAGAACGCGGTGATGCGCTCGCGCAGTTCCTCCGGGTCGGCATCCGCCGCCTCCGGCGTGAGCTGCACGTACAGGTTGACCACGTCATTGCCTTCGCGCTCCGGGTCGGGCGCACCGAT
>CAZOUC010000344.1:0-3571 GCA_964582825.1 uncultured Enterobacteriaceae bacterium
AACCTGGCCTATGCCCTGGCCGCCGATGGCTGTCGCGAAGGCGCCCTGCGCGCCGCACGCTGCGCGGCGCGCCTGGTTCCCGGATCCGCCGCGGTGCGCGACACGCTCGCGGACCTCGACACGCGGCCGATACCTGCCGGGCGCTGCGCGGCCGACCGCGACCTGGACACGCTGCTCGAGCGCGCCGGCTGCCTCGCCGACTGAGGCGGTGCCGGCTGTGCCGCGCCCCGCCATCGCGTAGACTGGGCGCTCTCCAGTCACCGGAACGACACGCATTGAGCGACCAGGATTCCGCCGGTCGAGCGACGCCACCGACCGGCGCCGAGCACACCGCGATGCATCGCGAAGCCGCCGAGGCCCCGGCTGCCATCGCGCGGCAGTTGCAGGACAACGCCGGACTCGTCGAGGACGCCTCGGCGCGCCTGCGGCAACGCCCGCCGCGCGCCATCGTCACCTGCGCGCGCGGCAGCTCGGACCACGCGGCGACCTACGCCCGATACCTGTTCGAGATGCGCCTGGGTATCCTGACCAGTTCGGCCTTCCCGTCGATCCGCTCGGTATACGGGACGCAGCCGGACCTGCGCGACACCCTGTACCTGGTGATATCGCAGTCCGGGCACAGCCCGGACCTGGTCGCCAACGCGCGGGCCGCCCGCGACGACGGCGCCACCGTCATGGCGATGGTCAACGATCTCGACTCGCCCCTGGCGGCGAGCGCCGACCTGACCCTGCCGCTGCACGCCGGCCCCGAGCGCAGCGTCGCCGCCACCAAGTCCTTTCTGGCGGCCCTGTCGGCCATAGCCCAGCTGACGGCCGCCTGGACCGGGGACCGCGAGCTGCTGACAGCCCTTGACCGCCTGCCGGAGCAGCTCGAGGCGGCGTGGTCGCTGGACTGGTCGGCGGCCGTGACCGCCCTGCAGGACGCGCACAGCGCCTTCGTCATCGGCCGCGGTCCCGGCTTCGCCGTGGCCCAGGAGGCGGCCCTGAAGTTCAAGGAAACCTGTGCCCTGCACGCCGAGGCGTTCAGCGCCGCGGAAGTGCGCCACGGGCCGATGGCCCTGGTGCAGCCCGGCTTCCCGGTCCTGTTCTTCAGCCAGCAGGACGCCAGCCGCGACAGCAGCGACGAACTGATCGAGGCCTTCAGCCGGGTCGGCGCCCGCATTCTCGCCGCCGGCACCCGCCGGCAGCCGGTCCAGGCTCTGCCGGTGGTCGCGCCGGCACACCCGTTGACCGAGCCGCTGCTGCAGGCACAGAGCTTCTACCGCATGGTCAACGCGCTGGCGATACGCCGCGGCCGGGACCCGGACCGGCCACCGCACCTGCGCAAGGTCACCGAGACCCTGTGATGCGCCGGGCCCTGGTCAACGCACGCGTATTCGACGGCGAAACGGTCCACGAGGATCGCGCGGTGCTGGTCGCCGGCGACCGCGTGGAGGCGCTGCTGCCCGCGGCGCAACTGCCCGCGGGCTGTCCCGTCGACGACCTCGGCGGCCGGCGCCTGGTGCCGGGCTATGTCGACCTGCAGGTCAATGGCGGCGGCGACGTCCTGTTCAACGACTCGCCCACGGTCGAAGGGATCCGCCGGATCGCCGCTGCCCACTGTCGTCTCGGCACCACCGCCTTTCTGCCGACCCTGATCAGCGACGACTTCGACACCATGCGTGCCGCGATCGCCGCCGTGGCCGGGGCGATCGACGCGGGGGTGCCGGGCGTGCTCGGCATCCACCTGGAGGGACCGTTCCTGAACCCGGCGCGGCGCGGCGTGCACGACGCCGGTCACTTCCGTGAACTCGACGACGAGGCCCTGGCCGTGCTGACCGCCCTGCCGCGCGGGGTCACCCTGGTCACGGTCGCGCCGGAGCGGACCGACCCGGCGACGATCCGCGCCCTGCGCGCGCAGGGCGTGCACGTCTGGGCAGGTCACAGCGATGCGGATTTCGCCGCGGTCCGTGCCGCCCTCGACGCCGGCCTCGAGGGCTTCACCCACCTGTTCAATGCCATGAGTCCGCTGCAGGGCCGGGAACCCGGCGTGGTCGGTGCCGCCCTCGACGACGCCGACAGCTTCTGCGGCGTCATCGCCGACGGCCACCACGTGCACGAGGCGAGTCTGCGCATCGCGCTGGCCGCCAAACCGCGCGGCAGGATCTGCCTGGTCAGCGACGCGATGCCCACGGTCGGCGGGGACCGGGACGGGTTCGAGTTGAACGGCGAGCAAATCTACAGCCGCAGCGGCCGCTGCACGACAGCGGAGGGCACCCTGGCGGGGTCGGACATCGCGCTCGCCGCTGCGGTTCGCTACGCGACCCGGAAACTGGGCGTGGACTGGCCGGAGGCCGTTCGCATGGCCAGCCTGTACCCGGCGCGCGCGCTCGGCCTCGACGGCGAGCTCGGTCGTATCGCGCCCGGGTACCGTGCCGCCTTCTGTCTTCTCGACGACGACCTGGGCGTGCTGCGCAGCTGGTGCGCCGGCGCCTGACGCGCGGCCGACAGACTCAGGACGACGCGGCGATCGTTTGCGCGTGCAGGGCGCCGAGGTTGCGCAACTGGTGCACGGACATGATCTGCGCGTGCATCGCCTGCAGGTAGCCGTTGCGGTGCAGGGACAGGACCGTCTCGTCCGGCAACTGCGCCAGCTTTTCGCTGCTGATCAGGTACACACCGCTGATGCCGAACTGCTGATCCGCGCTGGTGATGCTCAGCTCCCGCTGTTCGAGCAGTTCGAGTTCCACGAGTTTCGCCAGGAACACCCGCGTGACCTGCAGGTGTTCGTAGTACAGCGACAGCGACCCCTTGCGCCGCTCCATCAGCTCGCTGAGCTTGCCCTCCTCGGTGAACAGCGCCTCGCCGTCCGTTTCGCTGAGCAGGGGCGATTCCTCGTCGATCGCGACGACCATGTCGTCGCCACCACTCTGGGCCGGCATCAACCGGAACGGGTCGGTCTGCACGATGCCGGGCAGGTAGTGAGCCGTCCACTTTCCGTCACGCAGGAACAGGTTCTGCCCCCGCGGCAGGGCCAGCAGCGCCACGCACTGGTATTCCTCGCTGTCCGGGTTCTTGATGAACACGATCGGAAAGGCGCAGCCGGCCTGCGCGAACTCGTGTACGACCAGGGGCAGCATCTGCTGGCCTTCCAGGCGCTGCGTGTTGACGGTGTTGCGGAGCTTCAGCTTCGCGTGGCGGGCGGAACTCAGCGGGGCGAACTGGGGCATGACGTGGTCCTGGCTGGCGGGTGCTACAAAAAAGAGCGCGCATTCTAGCAACAATTCCGGCCGTCGATGCGCTCGCGCCAGGCCACCGGCGGGATGCGGCGGCTCAGCCCGCCACCGCCGCTTCCGGCGCGACCTGCAGCACGATCTTGCCGACGTGTGCACTCGACTCCATCAGCTCGTGGGCCGCGCGGGCCTGCTCGAGCGGCAGCACGCTGTGGATGTGCGGCGCCATGCGGCCCGCCTCGAGCAGCGGCCAGATCTCACGCTGCACGCTGCCGGCCAGCGCCGCCTTGAAGCTGGCCTCCCGCGCCCGCAGTGTCGATCCGGTCAGGGTCAGGCGCTTGAGCATCACCGGCAGGAAG
>CAZOUC010000345.1:0-3553 GCA_964582825.1 uncultured Enterobacteriaceae bacterium
GAGGCGATCGCCATCCGCGACGATCGCATCGTCCACCTCGGCGCCGACGAGGCGGTCCTGCGCCTGGCCGACGAGCGCACGCGCCGCATCGACCTGGCCGGCCGCATGGTGCTGCCCGGCTTCATCGACACGCACATCCACGTCGCCGATACGCTGCCGCTGATCGACGGCGCCAAGCTGAGCCCGGCCATGTCCGCCGACGAGGTGCTGGCGGCACTCGAAGGCCACGCCCGCGCCCACCCGCAGCAGATCCCGCTGCTCGGTTCCGGCTTTCTCGCCAAGGCCTTCGGTCCGGAGGGACCCACCGCGGCCGCGCTCGACCGCATCGCACCGGACCGGCCCGCGCTGATCATCGACGAAGGCGGGCACACAGCCTGGGCCAACAGCCTGGCCCTCGAGGCCGCCGGCATCACCCGCGACACGCCAGACCCGGTGCCCGGCGCGCACTACTTCCAGCGCGATGCGAGCGGCCGGCCGACCGGCTGGCTCGTCGAGGGCGGGGCGATCCGCCCGGTGTTCGAAGCCCTGGAGATCATCTCCGCCGAGCACCTGCGCGCCGCGGCGCCCGGGTTCCTGCGCGAGATGTCCGCCGCTGGCATCACCGCTGCTTTCGACGCCGGCATGATCGATACCGGCGAGCTGGGAATGGCCCTGTTCGCGGATCTCGCCCGCCGCGGCGAACTGCCGGTCCGGATCGTCGCTTCGCTGTACGTCAACCGGGCCGACGAGCTCGACACCGCCCTGGCGCGGCTGGCAGCGCTCGACGCGCGCTTCGACAGCGAGTTTTTCGACGTCAACACGCTGAAGATCTCCCTGGACGGCACGGTCGAGGCGAAGACCGCGCTGACTCTCGAGCCGTACACGGAGCCGGCCGGCCACCGGGCCGCGCCGCTCATGCCGCCGCAACTGGCCGGGCGGGTGATCGCCGAGGCCATCGGCCGTGGCGTCGATCTGCACCTGTACGCCATTGGCGACGGCGCGGTGCGCCTGGCCCTGGATCTCGTCGAGGCCGGCCGCGAGGCGCATCCGGACAGCGCCAGCCGGGCAACGGTCTGCCACGTGCAGGTCGTCAATCCCGCGGACGTGCCGCGCTTCGGACCGCTCGGCGTCATCGCGCAGACCACGCCGACCTGGTTCGAGTACGACGAGGTCGCCCTCGAATACCTCGGCGAGGAACGCTTCCGTCAGCTGTATCCCATGCGCAGCATCGCCGCCGGCGGGGCGAAGGTGACCCTCGGCAGCGATTACCCGGTGACCTGGATCGGCGCCGACGGCCTCAAGCCCTTGTTCAACATCGAGATGGCGGTGACCCGGCAGCGGGCCGGTGACCCGGAGTTCCCGGTGCAGGCCCTCGAAGGCGAGCGCCTGAGCCTTGAACAGGCGATCCGCGGCCACACCAGCGACGCCGCCTACCAGCTCGGTCTCGAAGAGGAGATCGGTACCCTCGAGCCGGGCAAGCAGGCCGATCTGGTCGTGCTCAGCCGCGACCTGTACGCGATTCCCGTCTACGAGATCCACGCGGTCGACGTCGACCTGACCGTGGTCGACGGGCGCATCGTGCATCGCCGCGCCGACTGAGACGGCCCGCTGCCATGTTTTCCGCGTTGTTCGCTGCCTGCCTCAAGGTCGGCCTGCCGGTGCTCGCAGCGAGCTACTGGCTCGTCTACCGGGCCCTGGAGCGTGGCACGCTGACCGACGACGGTGATTTCGACGCCTTCAAGGCGCAGGTGTCGGGCATGAAGTCTGCGATCAAGCAGGAGCGTCGCAAACGCTTTCGTCTGAGACTGTTCGATCACTCCCTGCAGAGCCGGTGGATGGAATTCGGCGGGGGCTTCTACGGCTTGATGGCGCTGCTGACCTACGTGTGGATCGAGGCCCAGGAAATCTGGAATTTCGTGCTCGGCGGCGGTATCTATGACGTCCTGACCCGGCTGACCACGCTCGGTCTGTGGATCGGCTTCATCATCAATACCTTGCTCAACGTCCTGTGGGCGCTGATCTGGCCGGTGACCTGGCTCAACGGCATCGGTCACGATCCCTGGGTCTGGTTTCTGGTGGCCTACGGGGCCTACCTGGCGGGCGTCTGGCTGGCCCGGCGGCGATTCCGGGACCCCGGTCTGCAGGCTGCCGATGAAGCCGGGCAGCCCTAGCGGGCCGCCTCGGCCAGATCGGCGATTTCCCGGTCGATGTCCTCGAGTCGCGGTCGCACGGTTTTCTCCGCGGCGACGCGGTTGGCGATCCAGATGAGCAGGTACAGGCCGGCGACGGCGAGCGAGTACCACAGCGTTGCCAGACTGAGGCCCATGATGCCGGCGAAGACCAGCAGCACGCCGGCGCCGAGCGGCAGCAGGTACCAGCTGGCGACGCTGTGCAGCAGGTCGTACTGGGCCTGCAGGGCGCGCCGTTCCGCGCCCAGGTAATCCTGGTGGCTGAGGGTCGGGTCCGGCGCCACCTGCAATCGCCGTGCACGGCGCAGCCTGAGCGGAATCAGCACCAGGAACAGGCACAGCCAGGCGCAGCCGAACGCCGAGACCCAAAGCCCTTTCGAGGCCGTCAGCAGGCCGGCGGCGAAGAACATCGGAAACATCAGGATGGCTGCGCCCGTCTCGATCCAGTCGCGGATCACGATGCGTCGATGCAGTTGCCGGTGTCTTTGCATGGCTTTCTCCCAATTCTCTTCGAATGCCGGTGTCGGTTGCGATGACTGCTGCCATTCACGTTTCAGGGCGTCGAGGTCCATCAGGTCGATCCTCCCGAAAATTCCTGCGTCAGCTGCTGCTGGATCCGCGTCAGCCGCGCCGCGACCGTGCCGGCAGGGACACCCAGCACCTCGGCGATCTGCCGGTAGTCGAGCCCTTCGAGGTGCAGGGTCAAGGTGGCGCGGTTCACCTCGCTCAGAACGTCCAGGAAGCGCTGCAGCAGCTCTGCCGGGTCGAGCGGGTCGCCGCGGCTAACCGACTCGACCGGCTGTTCCGCGCACGGCTCGGGTCGCCGTCGGCGCCGGAAACTGATCGCCGTGTTCAGGGCCACCCGGTACACCCAGGTGATCGATCCGGCCTCGCCGCGGAACCGGTCGGCGCTGCGCCAGAGTTGCAGGTAGATCTCCTGCAACAGGTCGTCCCGGTCCGCGCCGCTGGCGTGGCCGTTGACGATGCGCCAGATCGCGTCCCGGTGGCGGGCGATCCAGAGTTCGAACGCATCGTCTGGGGTCCTGGGGTTCAAGTGGCACGGCTCCGTCGTGTTCTGATTGCGTTAGTCGCCGCGCACCGGCGATTTTTGCATGGTCGGTGAATCCGGGCGCGGGACTCCGCGGTCACGGGGCGGTATAGTCCTGCGCTCACGCCGATCGGGCATTGATTCGAAGGAGCGCCATGCGCCTGTTCGACGCGTACATCTTTGTCGACTGGTCAGGTGCCAGCAAACCGACCCCGAAAAAGCCCAGCGCCGACAGCATCTGGTGTGGCGAGCTGTTTCACGCCCTCCGGCAACCGCTGGCGACGTATCATCGCACCCGCCAGGCCGCGATCGACTGGCTCGGGGAGCGGCTGCGCTG
>CAZOUC010000346.1:0-3538 GCA_964582825.1 uncultured Enterobacteriaceae bacterium
AGGATCAGCCACAAGGTATTGAGCATGCTCGACATGCCGCCTCGGGACAGCAGGTCGTCCAGCAGGGGGTCACCCGTCGATGCCTCGTAACCGGTCGCCATCGCCAGCCACACCGCCTTGACCGCCGCCAGCGCCGGAGCGAGTTCGCCATCCGGATCGGCAAACACCACAGCCGCCTCGAACTGGTAGGTCAGACTCACAGCAACGCCGGCCGCCGCGCTCAAGGCCAGTGCCGGATAGGCCGGTACGCGGCGCATGGCCAGGCCGAGCAGCAGCAGCAGAGGCAGCAGGGGCAGCGGGCCCAGGCGAAACTCGTCGGCGAGTGTGGCCCGCGCGGTGTCGACGGCCGACTCGCCCAGGGCCCTGCCTTCGGCACCGAGGCCCAGCGCCGTGAACAGCAGCAAGGCGAGCAGGAAACTCGGCGCCGTGGTCCAGAACATGTGACGGATGTGGTCGAACAGGTCCACGCCGACAATGCCGGGCGCCAGATTGGTCGTGTCCGACAGGGGCGACATCTTGTCGCCGAAATAGGCCCCGGAAATGATCGCGCCCGCGGTCACCGGCAGGGACATGCCGAGCACCTCGGCCACGGCGATCAGGGCCACACCGACCGTCGCCGCCGTAGTCCAGGAGCTGCCGATGGTGACCGCAACGGCGGCACAGACGATGCAGCACACCGGGTAGAAGAACGACGGCTCGAGTATGCCCAGGCCGTAGTAGATCAATGCCGGCGCGGTACCGCTGAGCATCCAGCTGCCGATCAGCAGGCCCACCATCAGCAGCACCAGGCAGGCGCCGGTCGCCAGCGCGATGCCGTCCCGCATCGCTTCCTGCAGCGTGGACCAGCCCAGGTGCCGACCGATCCACTGCGCGACTCCGGCCGCCAGCAGCAGCGCGATCTGGTTCGGCCCGTACGACGAATCGGCGCCGAACAGCGCCACCGACAGCGCAAGACAGGCCACCAGTACCACCACCGGCGCCAGGGCGACTGCCAGGGGTACCTCGCGCAGGTCTTCGTAATCGTGCATGGTCCCGGCGTCCTGGTGGCGATTCGCGGCGACGACCCGTCCGCCTGCGCGAGCCTGCCACATTCCCGGGCGGTGCTGCTACCATTCGCCGTGGCATTCAGTGACCCGACAGGAGCAGCCCATGGTTTCGGCACTGGTCATGATCAACGTGGCGCGCGGACAGGTGCAGCAGGTCGGCCAGGCCCTGGCCCGGCTGCCGGGAATATCCGAAGTGTTCTCGGTCGGAGGCCGCTTCGACCTGGTTGCCATCATCCGTGTACCGGACAACGAGGCGCTCGCCGAGCTCGTTACCACACAGCTGGCCAATAACGAGGCCATCGAAAACACCGAGACCCTGATTGCATTTCGCGTGCACTCGCGCCACGACCTCGAATCGATGTTTTCCATCGGCCTGGAATGAAACCGTGTTGCGTCTGTACGACTATTTCCGCAGCTCGGCGGCCTATCGTGTCCGCATCGCCCTGCGCCTGAAGCGCCTCGACTACCAGAGTGTGCCGGTCAACCTGCGCGATGGCGCCCAACGTGATCACGGGTACCGGCAGCGCAATCCGCAGGGTCTGGTGCCGGCGCTCGAAGACGGCAAGCAGGTGCTGACGCAGTCCCTCGCGATCATTCATTACCTAGACCGGCTGCAACCTGAGCCGCGCCTCCTTCCGGACGAAGCACTGCGGCGCGCCCGGGTCGAAGCCTTCGCGTACGCGATCGCCTGCGACATTCACCCCCTGTGCAACCTGCGGGTGCTGCGCTACCTGCGCGAAGAGCTCGCGCAGGACGAGGCAGCGGTCGATGCCTGGTACCGGCACTGGGTCGGCGAGGGTCTGCAGGGCCTGGAAGCGCTCGCCGAGGCACACGGCGGTCGCTTCTGCGTTGGCGATTCGCTGACGCTGGCCGATGTCCTGCTGGTGCCCCAGCTGTTCAATGCCCGGCGCTTCGACTGTCCTCTCGACGACTACCCGACGCTGGTCGCCATCGACGCGCGGCTGCAGCAGATCGAAGCCTTCGCCAGGGCCGCTCCAGAGCAGCAGCCGGACGCTCCGTCGCCGTGAGCGACGACGGCTTTCCGCTGCATGTGTGGCGCCGGCGACTTGACGGCGCCAGCGCCGCGCCGGCCCTGGTCACGCCTGCCGGCGACTACTCGGCGGACGATCTGTCGGGGCTCTGTGACCGCATGGCCGCGCTGCTGCTCGCCCGGGGACTGCAGTGCGGCGACCGGGTCGCCGTGCAGGTCGACAAGTCGGCCGAGGCGCTGGCCCTCTATCTCGCCTGTCTACGCGCCGGGATGGTGTACCTGCCGCTCAACACCGGCTACGGTGCCGGTGAACTGCGCTACCTGCTGGAAGACGCTCAGCCGGCGGCTATCGTACACAGGCCGGCCGACGCCGACCCGCTGTCCGCGCTGGCGCGGGAACTGGGCATACCGCTGCGCTACAGCCTCGGCGCACGCGGCGAAGGCAGCCTGCCTCAGGCGCTGACCGAGCCGCCGCCTGCCGGCGGCTTTCCACCGCTCGCCCCGGAACGCACGGCCGCGATTCTCTACACCTCCGGCACCACCGGCCAGCCGAAAGGTGCCATGCTGAGCTGGGGCAACCTGCTCAGCAATGCACAGAGCCTCGTCGAGCTCTGGGGATTCTCCCCTGCCGACCGCCTGCTTCACGTGCTGCCCCTGTATCACGTGCACGGCCTGTTCGTCGCCTGTCATTGCGCGCTCTTCAGCGGTGCGCGCATGCGCTTTCTCGACAGCGCCGACGCCGATTCGATGATCGACGGTCTGACCGACTGCAGCGTGATGATGGGCGTGCCGACGCATTACCGGCGCCTGCTCGCGAGCGAACGGCTGAACCCCGCAGCCTGTCGGCACATGCGCCTGTTCGTTTCGGGATCGGCGCCGCTGCCCGAGCGCACCTGGGCCGAGTTCGAGACACGCAGCGGACACCGCATCCTCGAGCGCTATGGCATGACGGAGACGGGCATGACCCTGTCGAACCCGCTGCTCGGCGAACGGCGTCCCGGCGCCGTTGGCCGCCCGCTGCCCGGCGTCGAGGTCCGGCTGCGCGGCGACGACGGTCGCCTGATTGAGAACAGCGATCAGGTCGGCGTGCTCGAAGTCCGCGGCCCCAACGTCTTCCAGGGCTACTGGCGTCGCCCGCAGCAGACCGCGCAGGAGATGACCGACGACGGCTACTTTGTCACCGGCGACCTTGCGTGTCGCGACCCGGATGGCGTCTTCCGCATCGTTGGGCGGCGCAAGGATCTGATCATCAGTGGCGGACTCAACGTCTACCCCAAGGAGGTCGAGGACTGCCTGGACCAGATGCCCGGCATCCGCGAATCGGCGGTAATCGGCATCCCCGACGAAGAGTTCGGCGAGGCGGTAACGGCGGTAATCGTCACCGCGCCCGAGGCAGGCATCGACTACCGGGACGTAAAGACCTGGGCCCGGGCACGGCTCGCCGCGTTCAAGGCGCCGCGGCACGTGCATTTCGTCGACGCACTGCCGCGCAATGCGATGG
>CAZOUC010000347.1:0-1390 GCA_964582825.1 uncultured Enterobacteriaceae bacterium
ATGTTGATCGACGCGTCCATGATCCACAGCATGCCGGCAGCCACCCACAGCACCGGCGAATGCGGCATGTACAGCAGCGCCGCGCTGGCCAGCAGGGCCCCGACGAGGAAATACGGTCGTCGGCGACCGAGGCGGTTCCAGGTGCGGTCGCTCATGTAGCCGATGATCGGCTGCACGACCAGGCCGGTGACCGGCGCGGCGATCCACAGGATCGGGATGGCGTCGATCTCGGCCCCGAGGGTCTGGAAGATGCGGCTGACGTTGGCGTTCTGCAGGGCGAAGCCCATCTGGATTCCGAGGAACCCGAAACACATGTTCCAGATCTGCCAGAAGGTCAGCGGCGGCTTGTGCTTGGCGGCGTCCATGCGTCGTACGTTATTGTTGTCAACCGCTCAGTATGCCGGCCCTGCTCCGGGTCGGGCGATGCATACGATTGCAGCCGGGCTGCGGACCGGACTTGCATGACGACGGCGCCCGATCGATCATCGGACGGTACAGACGCCACGCCGGGCAGTGCGGGCCGCGCACGCTGCGGCGCCAGACGGAGACCGATCATGACGATATCCCTGTACGACGCCGGTGTGGCCTCCTACCTGCAGATCCTGGGCGGTGTCGCCCGGGTGCTCGACAAGGGCCAGCAGTTTGCCGACGAGACCGAGCTCGATCTCGACGCCCTGGTGAACTTCAGGCTGCGCGACGACATGCTGCCCTTCGGCTTCCAGGTGATCTCGGTGTGGCACCACTCGCTGGGCGCCATCCGCGGCATGCAGGCCGGCCTGTTCGAGCCGCCGCCCGGCATGGGTGATCTGGATTACGCCAGGCTGAGGGGTCTGGTCAGTGAAGCGAGCGAGGAGCTCGGCGCGCTGTCGCGCGACGACGTCGATTCGCTGAGCGACCGGCCGCTGGTGTTTCGTATCGGGGGCAAGGAAATCCCCTTCACGACGACGCGTTTCCTGCTGTCGTTCTCGCTGCCGAACTTCTATTTCCACGCCACGACGACGTACACCGTTCTGCGCCTGCACGGCGTGCCACTGGGCAAGCGGGACTACCTGGGTCAACTGAGGATCGGCGCCTAGCGCGTCTGCGAGCACCAAAGAGGAACGGCCATGCCCGCCTACCTGATCGCGAACTACGACATCACCAACCCGGAAGGCTACGCGAACTACCCCGCCGCTGTCGGACCGACGGTCGTGGCCCACGGGGGCGAGCTGCTGGTGGCCGACTTCGCCAGCGAAGCGCGTGAAGGCGCACCCGGCCGGGTCAGCATCGTCGTGAAGTTTCCATCCCGCGAAGCACTGCAGGGCTGGTACGAATCCGCCGAGTACCAGGCCATCATTCGCCACCGCACCGACAACACGGAAGGGTTCGTCGTGTTTGCCGACGCGTTCGC
>CAZOUC010000347.1:1400-3532 GCA_964582825.1 uncultured Enterobacteriaceae bacterium
GCGCCGGCTAGGCGCTCCCGTCCGCTACCACGCGCCCGAGCCAGATCGCCGAGGCGCCGGCGGGCAGGGAAAGGCGCAGACCTCCGTCGATCGCCGCGGCATCGCCCACCCCCGCCTGCAGGGACAGCGTGACGTGGTCGAGCCCCGGCAGGCTGCGCGTGACGGCCTCGCTGCCGCGATTGAGCGCTACGACGGCCAGTTCGCCGTTGTACCGGTAGGCGTAAACGTACAGGTCGTCCTCGACCAGCAGCGCCTCGCGCTCGCCGCGGCGGATCGCCGCCGATGCGTCCCGCGCCCGCGCCACCTCGGCGACGTGCCGGCGCAGGGCCGCCTGCTGCGGACCGACCCGTTCGTTACCGAGTGCGAGATGAGCGTGCTCCTCGCCCCAGTGCATGTCGCGGCGATTGTCCGGATCCCAGCCACCGGGCACGGCCACCTCGTCGCCGGCGTAGATCATCGGGATGCCCGGCATGGTCAGCAGCAGCGTGAAGCTGCGCCGCAGCCGGGCGTAGACCTCGCCATCACTGATCGGACCCGGCAATCGAGCGCAGGTCTCCGATTCCCCCGGCCAGCGGCAGCGCCGGGCCGGGTCGCGAGCGGCCCGCGAGGCCATGCGCGGCTCGTCGTGCGAGCCGAGAAACTGCACGTTCAGGTCGGAAGTGCTGAGCCGCTCGATCGCGCGGGTGATCTTCTCGTCGACCAGACGATAACTGATGTCGTCCTCGACGACCGGGTGGATGTTGTTGAACGTGACGAAATCGAACTGGCCGTCAAGCATATTGGGGCCGACGTAGGCGTTGATCCAGCCGTAGCCGTCGTCCGACTCGAAGCGTCCACACAGGCCCGGATTGCCGTCGCGCTCGAGTACCGCCGTCTCGCCCATCAGCATGACGCGCGCCCCGCCCTGCTCGAAGCGCCGCGCGAGTTCGGCGCGCAGATTGGTGATCGCGTTCGGCTCGACGTGCTTGACGGCATCGACGCGAAAGCCGTCGACGCCGAATTCGCTGACCCAGTGTACGGCGTCGGCGATGAAGCGGCGTTCCGCCTCCGGGTTGGTCCAGTCGATATCGGGCATGAAGGCGTTGAACATGCAGGTGTAGGGCTTTTCGCTCCAGCCGCAGCCCTCGTCGATGCCGCAGATGCAGTCGCTGCGGAAGAATCCGGGGTGCGACTTGACGAGCTCGTGCTCCTCGTGCACCTGGTTGGCGATCAAATCGAACAGGATGCGGATGCCGCGGGCGTGGGCCGACTCGATCACGGCGCGCAGCGCCTCGTCGCCGCCGTAGCGACGGTCAACCTCGGTGCCGCTGACGTTCCAGTAACCGTGGTAGCTGGTGTAGGCGAAATCCGGGTTGAGCCGGTCGCGGTTGATCGTGTCGGTCTGCCGGTAGACCGGGCTCAGCCAGATCACGTCGACGCCGAGCTCGTCGAAGTAGCCGGACTCGATGACGTCGCGCAGTCCTTCGAGGTCGCCGCCGTGATAGTCCGTCGCGTACGGCACCGCCTGATCGTGCTGCCAGTCGTTGTCCGGATTGCCGTTCGCATAACGATCGACGAGCACCATGTACAGGGTGGCGTCACGCCAGTCGAATGGTTCCGGCTCGACCCAGAAAGGCAGGTCGATGGGGCTTGCGGTACGCCCGCCGGCGTCTTCGAGCCGCAGGGACAGCAGGTGCCTGCCCCGCGGGATGTCGGCGAGACGGACGTGCACCACGCCGCTGCCGGCGTCGAAATCGATGGACCCCGGCGACGTCGCGACGCCGTTCAGCCGCACGTCCAGGCCACTCAGCGCGACGCCGTCGCGGGAGCGGCGCAGACCGAGCACCGCGTGCAGCCGCCCGGTGTCCGTGGCATCGTCGTGGACCAGATCGAAGGACGCGACGGTGACTTCGGGCCCCGCGTCGCAGGCGGGCATCTCGACGGCCGGCAGCGGACAGCCTTCGACGTATTCGAGCAGTTCGGGAGCGCTCGCCTCGACCCTCGCGCCGTCCACGTCGAAGCGGTACGCCAGCCGGGCCCCCTGCGGCCGCGACGGGGATGCCCCGAGCGCCAGCGAGAAACGCCCGTCGCCGCCGGCCATCGCGGTCCCCGTCCACTGTCCGGACGGACCCAGGGTCTGCAGCACGGCTGCC
>CAZOUC010000348.1:0-3531 GCA_964582825.1 uncultured Enterobacteriaceae bacterium
GGCCGTGCGTCGGGACCGCCGATTCGAACGCTGCCGACCGGCAGTACGATCAGGGCGGCACAGAACAGCACGATCGCGTTGCCCGCCGCCATGAAGAACCAGTCGAAACGCGTCGTCAGCCAGGGCCGCAGACGACCGAAGGCCTGCTCGGCCAGTTCCGGGAAGGCCAGCGTGAACACGACGAACAGCACCACGGCGCTGCCCGATATCGCGAACACGGGATTGTGGAAGTCGAGACCGAACCGCTGCACGTTGTCCTGCCCGACCTCGTAATCGGACACGTACTCGTCAACGGGCTGGTCGATTGCCTGGCCGGGTTGCTCCACGCGGTTATGCCCTGTGCCTGCCGGGGTGCAGTGCTGCCGCTGCACCGCCTGCCGACGTCACACGGTATCCAACGCTTCGAACTGCATCCCGCTCCAAGATTGTGCCGGCAGTATAAGGCGGGTCAGGCCGGGGCCCAAACCCCGGCCCGGCCTCAGTACCTGCCGCTTATGTTGATGAACCAGCCTTCGGCGTCGTAATCGAGCCGGGTCAGGTCGTCGCTGAAATCGGTGAAGTTGTACCCGAGGCCCAGCTTGAAGTTGTCGCCGAAGTGGCGCGAGACCTCGAGCAGGATGCCCCGGCGCACGTCTTCGGCGTCGCGCGCTTCCAGCCAGCGATACTCGGCGAGCAGGTCCCAGTTGGCGACCACGTGGTAGCGCGTCTGGGCCGTCGCCAGCCAGACCTCGCTGGCGAACCAGGCGTCAGCGCCGAGCCGGTCGCGCAGTTCGCCCTCCCGCCAGGCCAGCTTGTTGCCCACGCGCCAGCGCCGGTTCAGCGCGAACAGGTGCTCGAAGGACAGCAGCTGCGAACGCTGGTCGAAGCGGCTCGACGCCTGCCCCTGGCTGTCGATGTCGTGCAGGTAGGTGTAACCCAGCAGCCAGTTCCAGCGGTTCTCGTCGACGGGCCGGTAGGCGACACCGAGGCCCGCTTCCACGAAACGCGCCAGCGGCCGCCCGTCGAGGGCGCTGTCGGTCTCGGAGAAGTTGAAGCGACCCAGGTAGGACAGGTCGCCCGTCGGACGCAGACGGATGGAGTTTGCCGTCAGCCATTGCTCGGTGCTCACCGCGCCCTCGTCCTCACGCCACTCGAGCAGGCTGCTGCCCTCGACCGCGGTGAAGCGGAACGCGCTGCTCAGGGACACCGCGCGCCGTTCGACGATTCCATCAACGCGTTCGAGTTCGCTGAACTGCAGGGTCGTTCCCAGGCGCCAGTTCTCGTTCGGGTCGAAGTTCAAGCCGAACACGTTGCTCAGCCCGGCCTCGCGCTCACCCTCGAGAAACTGGCTTTCGCCGAACAGCGAGAGCTGCTCGCCGAAACTCACGCGGTCGCCGATGGTGGTCACGGATCGCTCGCCCCGCGAACCGTCGACGTCCTGGCGATAGCTCGTGTACAACTCGTGGTCCGGTGACGGCCGAAAGCGTGCGCCGGCCAGCACGCCGTTGCCGCGATCGCCGTCGCTGGCTTCGAAGTCCAGCGACCACCTGCCGTTGACCTCGATATTGGTGCCGACGCTGACCAGGTCGTTGTCGCGGTAAGTGCCGCTGCTGTCCGACACGTCCTGCACGGTGCCGTACAGGTTCACGCCATCGGCAATCCGGTAGTCGGCACGCAGGCCCAGCAGCGTCGCATCGCCCTTGCCGTCGCTGCTCGAATTGACCTCGTCGGAGCGCGCCTCCCCAGCCACGGTCAGACGCTCGCCGAGCGGCACACTGGCGAGCACGCTCAGGCTCTCCTGCAAGCGACGCTGTCCGGGGTCGTCGTCGCCCAGGCCCGGCAGCAGATCGCCGCCGCCGCCGCGCAGCTCGGACTGCGTGGCGCGTGCCGCGAACTCGATTCCGTTCGGTCCGCGCCACTGGACCTGCGCGCCCTGTTCGGCGCTGCGCGCACCGGACAGGCCGCTGGTCGCCGCGAATTCGGCGTCCTGGCGGCGCAGCCAGGCGCTGGCCTCCCCACGAATCGGCAGCGCGCCGAGATCGGCCAGGTTGGCGCGCCCCTCGACGCCCCAGGCGTCCCCGCTGCCGTCCTCCGCAGCGCGGTCGAGCGGCGAGAAGCTGATGCCGCCGTCGCTGGAGAAGTTGCGCTCCCCGCCACGCCGCGCATCCGTGCGGGCCCACTCGCCGCGCAGCGAGGTGCCGGCACCGCCGGCCAGCAGCACTTCGGCGGCGCGCAGCACGAAGTCCTGGCCCTGCTCGTTCTCGCGCACGTAGCTGCCGCCGACCGCGACGTGGTCGCCGAGCCAGACCCGCCCACGGGCGCCCGCGGTCATATCGTCGAAGTCCCGCGCCTGGTACTCGTAGTCCACCGCGAGGATGGTCAGGTCCGTATCGAGGGCCTGGTCGCGGATGATCTGCGGGAAACGGCTCTGCACCAGCTGCAGCAGCGGCCGGTTCAGGATGATGCGCCCCTGCAGCTCGTCGACCTGGTAGTCGCGGCCCAGCTCCAGCAGGCTGCGCTCGAGCAGACGTCGCGTGCGCCGCTCCCGCACCTCGATCCAGGCTTTGGTGCTGCCGGGCAGGATGTCCTTCTGACGCAGATAGTACAGGCTGCCGCCGGTCGCCAGGAATTCGTCGTGGCCGAGCTGGGTGTCCTGCTCCGAGGCAAAGGCCGTCACCCGGTAGCGCGGCTGACCGGTTGCGGTCGAGTCGTCGTCCTCGAGCACGACCTTGCCGCCGTACAGGGACCGGTTGTAGTCGGCAAACCAGCTGCCGGTCAGGTCGGTGTTGTAATTGCCGAGCAACAGCTGCGACCGATCCCAATCCAGGCGCAGGTACAGGCCGCTGCGGGTGTCGACGTCGCTGATGACCGTAGACTCGTCGCCGTACACCGGGTAGTAGCGGTCCGGGTCGAGATTCCGGAACAGCGCCCGCCGATCGCGTCGATCCAGGTTGCCGAGCAGTTCGTCGAGCTCGTCCTCGGTGGTGTCGAGCTGAGCGGTGAGCAGGTAGCGACCGCGAATCTTGCCCTTGAGGTACAGGGCGACCCGTCCCTCCATCAATACGCTGTCGTCGAAACCCTCATCTCCGGCCAGGGCCTCGACGGCACCGCTGCCGCTGCTCTCGCTCGCGGTCAGGTCGGCCAGCGCGACCATGAAGAAGTAGTCGTCCTGTACCTCGACGCTGAACTCGCGCAGCAGGCTCTCGCCGACGCCGGTATCGGCCGTCACGGGAATCCAGTACTCGCCTGCCGGCAGGATCTGCTCGGCGGCGAAGCGACCGTCCGGATCGACCGGCACCCGGTCGCCGTCGACGAATACCGCATCGATGCCGCTGAACTGTCGCCCGTGAACGCGCACGCGGCTGCCGAGCACCTGGATGCGCTGCTGCTCCAGGTCGTTGCGCCCGGCGTTCCAGGCGGGACGATGTGCCGCGTCGGCCTGCGCATCGGCTTGCGGCTCGTAGTCGACGAGGCTCAGTTCGCGCGCTCGCGTGCGATCGACCCCGCCATCGCGTCCGTATACGCGAATCACATAGCTGAGCCGTGTGCCGG
>CAZOUC010000349.1:0-3523 GCA_964582825.1 uncultured Enterobacteriaceae bacterium
GCGCATCCAGCGCGTGATACTGCGCTGGTACCTGTGTAGACGGCACCGCCCCGACAAACGTCACACAGCCCGCGATGCCCAGGTCCGCCGCCAATTGTTCGAGGTCATCGCGTTGTGGCCCACTCCCGACAAGCCGCAGTCGCCAGCCACCACCGAGCGCCGCGAGTTTCGCCTGCGCCCGGTGCTCGAGGCTCGACTGTTCGGTGAGACCACCCCGGAGCAAGCGGGCCAGGCGGCGGCACCGGAAACGAGCCAGAACCTGGTGCTGCGCGGCGCCTTCGTCAGTGCCCTGCGCGCGTCGGCCGGCGCGATCATCGAGAGCGCCGACGGCCAGGCCCGCTGGTATCTTGTCGGCAGCGCCCTGCCCGGCGGTGCCGTGCTCGACGAGGTGCTGCAGGATCACGTCCTGCTGCGGGTGGGTTCACGTCGCGAGACCCTGCGTTTTCCGCGCGGCGCGGAGGCATCGGCCGGTGCCGCCGCGCCCATGGCTCGACCTGCCGCCGACGTGGCGCGCGAGACGCGCGTCGACGAACCGATCGCCGACCTTCCGCCGGAGGAAAAGGCCCGCATCGTGCGCGCCCGCCTCGAAGAACTGCGCAACCGCTCGAGACGCTGATCATGGCCCTGTTCCCGTACCGCCGCCTTGCCCTGCTGCCCCTGCTGTGGGCGCTTTGCCTGTCCTGGCCACAGGCGCTGGCCCAGCCGGACCAGACCGGCGCCCAGGGCGGATCGGGCATGGTCATGAACATGCGCAATGCGGAGATCCGCGCCTTTCTGCAGTGGGTGTCCGACTACACCGGTCGCAACCTGATCGTCCACCGCGACGTGCAGGGTGAAGTGACCGTGCTGTCGACGCGCCCGGTGAACCCCGACCAGGCCTGGCAACTGTTCCTCGCCACGATGGAAGTCTACGGCTACGCGGCCGTCGACAGCCCCGGTGGGGTCAAGATCCTGCCGCAGAACCTGGCCACCAGCGCCGGAGCCACCCTGAGGAAAGGCAGCGGCGGCGAACTGGTCGTCGAGCTGATCCAGGCGACGACGGTGCCGGCGGTCGAACTCGCGAACACGCTGCGACCGCTGATTCCGCCCTCGGGGCTGCTCGCCGCCTACCCGCAGACGAACTCGCTGATCGTCTCGGCCAGCGCCGCGCAGGTCGAACGCATCCGCGAACTGATCCGCCAGTTCGAGAGCCAGGCCGGCTTCGATTTCGAGCCGGTTCGACTGCGGCACGCCAGCGCCGAGGAAGTGGCCGAGTCGATTACCCGACTCGTTCCGAACACCGGCGAAGGCGGCGGCTTCCAGTTCGTGAAGCTGTCGGTCGATCCGCGCACCAACAGCATCCTGCTGTCCGGCCCGCGCGAGAACCGTGAACAGATCAAGGGCCTGATCCGCAGTCTCGACCAGGAGGTCGACGAGGGCGTCAACACGCAGGTCATCTACCTGCAGTACGTCGAGGCCGAGGAGATGCTGCAGATCCTCAACGGTGTGGCGCAGTCGCTGCAGCCGGAAGGCCGCGAGCGCTCACGGCAGATCACCATCGAGGCCAGCGCCAGCACCAACGCCCTGGTGGTCAATGCCCCGCCGGCGGTCACCAACCAGATGCGCCGGATCGTCGAGCAGATCGATATCCGCCGCGACCAGGTGCTGGTGGAAGCGCTGGTGGTCGAGGTCACCGAGGACGTCGCCGAGGACCTCGGCGTGTCCTGGGTGTCCAAGGGTGGCGAACGGTTCGGCGACGACGGCACCAATATCGGCGTCAGCACCCTGGGCAACCTGCCGCCGGGCGCGCTCGACAACGGGGACATCAGCCCGGTGTTCCGGCCCGGAGCCGGACTGACCCTCGGCTACTACGACAACGGCGACCTGACGGCGCTGATCCGCGCCTTCAACGCCAGCACCGATTCCAACATCATTTCCACGCCGACCATCGTCGCGCTCGACAACGAGGAAGCCGAACTGCTGGTCGGCCAGAACGTGCCCTTCATTACCGGCCAGGCGACCGGCCAGGCCGCCGACACGACCAACCCGTTCACGACCATCCAGCGCCAGGACATCGGCACCACGCTCAAGATCAAGCCGCAGATCAACCGCGGCGACTCGATCACCCTGGAACTGCTGCAGACCACCGAGAACATCGCCGCATCCGTCGAGGTCGCCTCGGACATCATCACCAACAAGCGCAGCATCAGCACCAAGGCCCTGATCCGCGACGAGCAGATTCTGGTGATCGGCGGTCTGCTGCAGGAGACCGCGGCGGAATCGCGTCAGAAAGTCCCGGTGCTCGGCAACATCCCGGTTCTGGGCAGACTGTTCAGCAGCAGCGACAAGAGCAACATCAAGACCAACCTGATGGTGTTCATCCACCCGACCATCCTGCGTGGTGACGATCGCGTCCGCGAGGCGACGCGCAGCCGCTACGAGATCATGCGTGAGAAGCAGGCCGCGCTGGGCGAACGACGGATCTTCGAGGAGTTCGCGGCACCGGACCTGCCGGAGTTCGAGACCATCACGCCGCGCGGCAGCGTCTGGCCCGGTGACGGCTGAGGCAGTCAGTCCCGCGCCGACGCGACAGACAGCAGCCTGCGCAGCTGAACCCCCAGTTGTTCGCCCAGGCGGCGCCGTTCCCGGTAACGGACTTCGTAGACGTCCGCCTCCTGCATGCGACGCAGCAGGTAACTGTCGCTGGTCTCGAGCTCGTCTACCAGCTTGTTGGCCAGGGCGCGTTCGCCGAACCAGATCTCACCGGTGGCGACGCTCTCGACGTCCAGCTGTGGACGGTTGGCCGCGACGAATTCCTTGAACAGGGCGTGGGTGTCGTCGAGCTCCTCGGCAAACTTCTGCCGCCCCTCCGGCGTGTTTTCGCCGAACACGGTCAGCGTCCGCTTGTATTCGCCGGCGGTCAGCAGCTCGTAGTCGATGTCGTGTTTCTTGAGCAGACGGTGGAAATTGGGCAGTTGCGCGACGACGCCAATGGAACCGAGCACCGCGAACGGCGCCGCCAGAATCCGGTTGGCCACGCCAGCCATCAGATAGCCGCCGCTGGCCGCGACCTTGTCGACGCAGGCGGTCAGGGGAACGCCGGCATCGCGGACCCGGCGCAGCTGCGAGGCCGCCAGGCCGTAGGCATTGACCAGGCCACCGGCGCTTTCGAGCCGCAGCACCACCTCGTCGCGCGCTTCAGCCACCGACAGCACGGCGGAAATCTCCTCGCGCAGGGCCGACACCGCGGAGCCTCGCAGATCGCCCTTGAAATTGATGACGTAGACCCGGGGCCGATCCGCGGCGACACCCTGCCGCTTGCGTTCGCGCTTGAGGCTCGCGCGCAGACGGCGCCGGGCCGAGCGCGCGCCGGGCTGCAGCATGGCCTCGCGCAGGGCATCGCGGTAGGAACGGTAGCGGTCGTTCAGTCGACGGATTTCCAGGCGCCCGCCGTCGTCCCGCCGCATCCCGCCGAAGGCCGAAAGCAGCAGCAGTGCCGCAACGAGCGCGGCGAGAACCGTCACGGTCTTGGCGAGAAACAGGC
>CAZOUC010000350.1:0-3514 GCA_964582825.1 uncultured Enterobacteriaceae bacterium
CGGCGGCTATACTCTGGGGCACTAAATCCGGGGTCGGCCGGTCAAACCCGGACGACCGCCACGACATGAGAATGCGCTTGATCAGAGCCACGCCCGTGCTGCTGCTTGCCCTGCTCGGCGCCTGTGCCAGCGCGCCGTCGCAGCCCGAGGCGCCGCCGGCTGCGACGCCGGAGCAGGTCAGCCAGTCGCTGCCCGTGCCGCCTCCCGAGCCGTGTGAACCCGTTGTCGAGCCCGCGCCGGAGCCGGTCCGACCGGACCTGGCGCCGGCGTTCCGTGAGGCCCACAATCTCTATGTCAGCGGTAACCTCGAGGCGGCGATGCTCGCCTACGAACGCCTGCTGGCGCGCGCCGAGGAACCCGAGGACGAGCTCAACGTGCTCATCGCCCTGGCGCTGATCCGTATGATGCCCTCGTCTCGCGTGCGCGACCTGGAAGCGGCCGCGATGATCCTCGAGGAGATCGACAAGCGCACGGAACGTGCCAGCCTGTTCTACCGCTACTTCGGCCAGATCGAGCTGCTGCGCCAGATCCAGTCTTACGAACAGCGCATCGCCAACCTGCACGCCACCAACGGCTCGCTGAAGGCGGAACTCGCCCGCAAGGACGAGGCGATCCGCAAGCTGCGCGAGCTCACCGTCGGCAGCAGCCTCTCGGCACCCTGAACTGCGGGCCTCAGCCGAGCCCGCGGGTTGCCTTGAGTACCTGCTCCGGATCGTCGCCCAGCAGGATCAGGTCGACGTTGCCCTCCAGCCGGCGGCGCGCCTCGTCGTCGATGCCCGCTGGCGTGATCACGTAGACCGGCCGGTCCTGCAGCTTGTCGTCCGCGGCCAGTTCGTCGACCAGCTCGAACACGTCTTCCCTGGGCAGCGCCAGC
This sequence comes from uncultured Enterobacteriaceae bacterium, assembly GCA_964582825.1. Taxonomy (GTDB): domain Bacteria; phylum Pseudomonadota; class Gammaproteobacteria; order Pseudomonadales; family UBA5518; genus CAZOUC01. The sequence goes on from CAZOUC010000350.1 coordinate 875, forward strand.
GACAGCAGCACGAGGTCCGGCGGATGCTGGCGGGCGATGGCCAGCGCCTCGCCGACGTCTTCTGTGGTACTGACCCACCAGCCCTGGCGCCGCAGGCCGCTGACCAGGCCGTCGCGTGACGTCGAGGCGCTCTCGACCACCAGGACGTGCCCTTCGCGGTCGCCGGGCATGAACTTCTCGAGCGTATTGGCGAGCTGGAGGCGGTCGACCGGCTTCTGCAGGAACTCGATGGCGCCGTGGTGGATTGCCTGGTCCCGCGCCGACAGGGACGACTGCAGGATGACCGGTATGTGCCGCGTGTCTTCCTGATCCTTGAGGACCGACAGCACGGTCCAGCCGTCCACCTCGGGCATCATCAGGTCGAGCACGATCAGGTCGGGCTGCTGCTCACGGGCGAGCCGGAGGCCGATGTCGCCGCCGGCGGCCAGCAGGGTCTCGCAGCCCTGCTGTTCAAGCAGGCGGCAGGTGAGTTCCAGCGCGTTGGGGTCGTCGTCGATCACCAGCACGCGCTGCGGACGGCTCGCGGTCGGCGCCTGCAGCTTCGCTTCGGGCCTGGCAGCGGGCGCATCCTCGGTGCCGGGCAGCGGCGGCGAACCGAGCGGAAGATCGACGGTGAAGGTGGTGCCGCTGCCCACCGTGCTGCTGACCTCGATGCTGCCACCCATCAGCCCGCAGTATTCCCGGCATATCGCCAGGCCCAGGCCGGTGCCGCCGTAACGCTTGGTGGTCGACGAGTCTGCCTGCGTGAAGGCGTCGAAAATGTGTGCCTGCTGCTCCTCGGGGATGCCGATGCCGGTGTCGATGACCTCGAGACGCAGAAACGGCTCGGCGCGCCCGTGCAGCAGGCCGGCCCGCAGCCGGATTTCGCCGTCGCTGGTGAACTTGCAGGCGTTGCTGATCAGGTTGGTGACCGTCTGGCGGAGCTTGGTCATGTCCGCGTACATCAGCGGGAGTTCCTCGGTGACCTCGAGCTCGAGACGGTTCTGGTTGCGTTCAGCGAGGGGTTGCAGAGTGAGCAGCAGTTCCTGCAGCAGTTCGACGACGTCGAAGGACTCGTTGTAGACCGTCATCTTGCCGGTCTCGATCTTCGACAGGTCCAGCACGTTGTTGATCAGCGCCAGCAGGTGCTGGCCGGCGGTGCGGATGCGCTCGATGTCGGCTGTCAGCTCGTCGGCGCGCAGGTCCTCTTCCTCCTCGACCTCCTCGAGCAGCATCTCGCTGTAGCCGATGATGGCATTGAGTGGCGTCCGCAGTTCGTGCGACATGTTGGCAAGGAAGCCGGTCTTGGCCTGGTTGGCCTGGTCCGCCTGCTCCTTGGCGCGGCGCACCTCGTCCAGGGCGGCGCGCATTTTCGCCGTCATGTCGTTGAAGGCCACCGCCAGGTCGCCGAGTTCGTCGCGGCTCAGGACATCGATGCGGTGGTCCAGATCGCCCGCCCCGATGCGCACCGTGCCCTGGCGCAGCCGACGCAGGGACTCGGTCGTGTGCCGGATCAGCAGAAAGCCGAGGCCACCGATGACCAGCACGGAACCGAGGAACGCCAGCAGGGTGATGCGGTTGGTGGTGCGCAGCGCGCGCTGCATTTCGAGGGTCTGCAGTTCAGCGACGCGGATCTCCGCGTCCTCGAAGCGATTGAGCAGGTGCACGGTGGCGTCGAAGTCCTGCTGCAGGGTGTCGATGCTCAGTGCGGTGTCGATGCTGGCATCATTGAAGCCGGCGTAGAACTCGCGCCACTCGGTAAACAGAATCTGCGCCTGCCTGCGCAGGGACTCGTAGTCCGTCTCGGCGCCTTCGCTGGCGAAGCGGCGCATGGCCAGGATGCGGCGCTGCAGGCGGTCGACCTCCTCGACGGCGGCGCCGATCTCGGGCTCGGTCATGCCCTCGTCGGTCGTGTCGCGCAGCGTCGCCAGCACCCGCAGCTGTTGCTGCTGGGCCTCGAGGTCCTGCTTGGCCGCGACCGCCAGCAGCTGGCCCTGCACGGCATCGGAGAGCAGGCGCACCGCGTCCCGCGTCGTCTGGTTGACCCACAAGTAGGCGCCGACGTTGACGGCGAACAGGGCCAGCACCAGGACGACGGTCAGGGTCAGGCGCTGCAGCAGGGTCATCGCTCAGCGTCCAAGCAGGCCCTCGATGCGCTTGAGCAGTCGCGGCAGTTCGATCGGCTTGGTCTCGTAGTCGTCGCAGCCGGACTCCAGGGCACGTTCCCGGTCACCCGCCATGGCGTGCGCGGTCAGCGCGATGATCGGGATCGACGCGGTCTGCGGGTCGTCCTTCAGTTCCCGCGCCGCGGTCCAGCCGTCCTTCACCGGCAGGTTCATGTCCATCAGGACCAGGTCCGGGCGGTCGTCACGGGCGCGCTGCACCGCGGCCTCGCCGTCCTCGGCGGTGACGATGTCGTAACCCTTGCGGCGCAGCCGCCGGGACAGCATGTCCAGGTTCATCTCGTTGTCTTCGACCAGCAGGATCCGGGTCATTGCGGTGGCGTCTCCCCGTTCGTCTCCATTGCCGGCACGTCGAGCCGCCAGGGCGCGCCGATGCCGGTGATCTCATGTACTTTCAGGAGCTCGGCCATACCCTTGGGCTGGACACTGAAAGCGCGGCCGGTCGACACCTCGACCCCGGCCGCCGAGATCGTCGCGG
>CAZOUC010000351.1:0-3514 GCA_964582825.1 uncultured Enterobacteriaceae bacterium
GGCTCGGCGATGGACCTGATCGACCAGGCGGGTCCGCGCCTGGCGCGCGAAGTGTCCGATGCGGGGACCGCGGTACAGCTCGACCTCAGCGGGCCGCTCGACCGCCTGCCCGCCCGGGTGGACCTGGCGGTATTTCGCACCGTGCAGGAGGCGCTCACCAACGTGATCAAGCACGCCGGGCACGGCGCCCGCGCGACGGTGCGCTTGCAGAGCCGGGACGACGGCGTCGAGATCGAAATCCGCGACGGCGGTCGTGGGCCGGGCGTCGACCCCGGGGCCGGCAACGGCATCACCGGCATGCGGGAGCGCGCCGAACTGCTCGGCGGCTGGCTCACAACCGGGGCCGCGATCGGGGGCGGCTTCGAGGTGCGGGCCTTTCTGCCGCTCGCGCAGGCGCCGCGGTGAGCCTGCGGGTGCTCGTCGTCGACGACCAGGCGCTGGTGCGGCGTGGCTTCGCAATGGTTCTCGAACACGCCGGTGACATCGAGGTGATCGCGGAGGCCGCCAATGGACTCCAGGCGATCGAGGCGGCCCGGCGCCACCGCCCCGACGTGATCCTGATGGACGTCCGCATGCCCGAACTCGACGGCCTCGAAGCCACCGAGCGCATTCTCGCTGAAACGGGCGACGCGACCCGGGTCATCGTCCTGACCACCTTCGACCCGGACGAGTACATCTTCCGGGCCCTGCGCGCTGGCGCCAGCGGCTTCCTGCTCAAGGACACGCCGCCGGAGGACCTCGTCACCGCGGTACGTACCGTCGCCGAGGGCGGCGCCCTGCTTGCGCCGACCATCACCCGTCGCCTGATCGGTCGCTTCGCCCGGCAACTCGGCACGGGTCAGGACCTGGCCACTCGCCTCGAGCGCCTGACGACCCGGGAGCGGGACGTGCTCGAAGCCGTGGGCGGCGGCCTCAACAACCAGGAGATCGCCGATGCGCTGTGCATCGGGCCGGCCACCGTGAAGAGCCACGTATCCAGTCTGCTGTCGAAGCTCGGCCTGCGCGACCGCGCTCAGGCCGTCGTGTTCGCCTACGAGAGCGGTTTGGCCAAGGCCGGCGAACGCGATATCGGCTACTGAGACGGAATCCGGGCGCCCGACGCCCGTGGTCGATGCTTGCACCGATCTCGGTTATCCGGGAACCTTCCTGACTGTTCCGTGACTGCTTGGACATTCGGGAGTAACGCGATGGACACACCGGAGATCGCCCGGAAGAGCCCGATCGGCGTCGACGTCGAGGCCGGCAAGGCCTACTTCTGGTGCTCCTGCGGCCGCAGCGGCAACCAGCCCTTCTGCGACGGCTCGCACAAGGGCACCGACTTCACGCCACTCAGGTATGAAGCCACGGAGTCGACCAGGGTGTTCTTCTGCTGCTGCAAGCGTACCGGCAGCGTGCCGACCTGCGACGGGTCGCACAAGGCCTTGTGACCGATTGTGCGACATCGAACCGCCGGTTCGCGCGGTTCGTGCTCATGGCCCTGCGCGGCCCACTGCTGCTCGTGGCAGCCCTGGTTGCCGGCGCTTGCAGCGAGCCTGCCGCACGCCAGACAGACGAAGCGGTCCAGGGGTATGCGGCCGCCGAGGAGGCTGTGCCAACTTGCCCCGATTGCCCGCGTCAGCTGCGCCGCGGCTACTACCGCTACCTGGCCGACGCGGCGAGCTTTGCCGACTGCGAGCGGCGCGAGACCTTCCCGGTGCTGTTCGAGGGCGACCACAGGGCGCTCGAGCGGGCCTATCTGGCTGCCAGGCAGCGACCCGGGGACCCGATGATGGTGCGCCTGCGCGGCACCCTGGTGCAGCGCGCGCCCGAGCCCGGCCTGCCGCCGCGGCTGCACCTCCGGGTGGACGAGTTTCTGATGGTGCTGCCGGATCACGACTGCGACGGCCCGATCGAGCGCCGTTCGCGACCCGCCAGGCCGCTTGAAGCGGAGTCGGAGCCGCTGGCCCTGGCCCTTGTCAACCGATCCACAGCCGCCGCGTTGAAGGGATAGGGCCACCGGACACGGAGTCTTGTCCATGCACGCACGAATCCTCACTGCCGCCACTGTGGCGACGCTGCTGGCGGCCTGCGCCAGCAATCCCGGTCAGTCGGTGATCATCGACACCAAGGGTGTCGACATGAACCGGTACTACGCCGACCTCGACGATTGCACGGCCTACGCCGAGCAGGTGCAGACCGGCGAGAACGTCGCCCGCGGGGCAGCTCGCGGCGCGGTGGTCGGCGGCGCCATCGGTGCGATGGTGCGCGGCCCCGACACGGCCGAGCGGGGTGCCGGGATCGGCGCCGTCAGCGGCGCCGCCAAGGGCGTCGCCCGCTCCGAGGCCGAACAGAACCGGGTCGTGCGCAACTGCCTGCGCGGGCGGGGCTACCGCGTGCTGAACTGATGGTGCCCCGGAGGCGTACTGCTATCATTGCGGCCTTCAGTACCGGTAACGGAACGACCCCATGAGCACCGTATTCGACTTCGAGGCGGACCTGTCCGGCGGCGAGAAGAAATCCCTTGCCGACTACCGCGGCAAGGTCCTGCTGATCGTCAACACCGCCAGCAAGTGCGGATTCACGCCACAGTTCGACGGCCTCGAGAAGCTCTACGAGACCTACCACGAGCGCGGGCTCGAGGTGCTCGGCTTCCCGTGCAACCAGTTCGGCCACCAGGACCCGGGCAGCAACGACGAAATCCTCGAGTTCTGCCAGCTCAATTACTCGGTCAAGTTCCCGATGTTCGCCAAGATCGAGGTCAACGGCGGTAACGCGCACCCGCTGTACCAGCACCTGAAGGCCGAGGCGCCGGGCGTGCTGGGCTCGAAGAACATCAAGTGGAACTTCACCAAGTTTCTCGTCAATCGCGACGGGGACGTCGTCGAGCGCTTCGGCCCCCAGACCAAGCCCGAGGACATTGCCCCGAAGATCGAGGCGCTGCTCTAGGTCTTCTCAGCGGGGTCCCCGGATCTCCCGGTTTCGGGCTGACGTCTGCGGCGGCGCTCGCGGGAATCAGTGCTCGCGGGTGGCGCGAAAGCGTATCTCGGGCCAGCGCTCCTCGGTCAGTGACAGGTTGACACGGGTCGGCGCCAGGTAGGTCAGGTAGCCGCCGCCGTCGAGAGCGAGGTGATCGGCCGCCTTGCGCTTGAAGTCCTCGAGTTTCTTCGCGTCGTCGCACTCGACCCAGCGCGCCGTGAACACGTTGACCGGCTCGTACACCGCTTCCACCTTGTACTCGTCCTTCAGGCGGTAGGCGACGACGTCGAACTGCAGGGTGCCGACGGCGCCGACGATCAGGTCGTTGTTGGCCAGCGGCATGAACACCTGCGTCGACCCCTCCTCGGACAGCTGCTGCAGCCCCTTCTGCAGGTGCTTCATCTTCAGCGGATCCTTCAGGCGGATACGGCGGAACAGTTCCGGCGCGAAGTGCGGAATGCCGGTGAACTTGAGGTCCTCGCCCTCGGTGAAGGTGTCACCGATCTGGATCGTGCCGTGGTTGTGCAGGCCGATGATGTCGCCGGCCACGGCCTCCTCG
>CAZOUC010000352.1:0-3493 GCA_964582825.1 uncultured Enterobacteriaceae bacterium
CTGTTCGGCGTCGATCCGGTTGCTGACGCCCATTTCCGCCGCGGTCGGCCGCGTCAGCATCATCATCCCGCGCACGCCGGTCGGGGACACCGCCTGCGGATTCCAGTGCGATTCCTGGTAACTGATCGCTGCGAGCAGGTGCCAGTCGAGGTCTTCCTCTAAGGCGACTCGACGGATCAGCGCCTCGTAGCGCGGCAGGCGCTGCTCGGCGTTGCGGCTGAACGTGAACAGACCGCGCGGATTGATCTCGGGGCTGTGGCCGTAGTAGCGCTCTTCGAGCCGGGCCAGCAGGCCGCGCTGATCGGCGTTGTCGAGGAAGCGATCGACCCAGGTCACAAGACCGTGTGCCCGCTCGCCGGGCGGCAGCGCCCATGCCATCGGTCGCGGCTCGGTCATCTCGAAGCCGACCCGCAGGGTCGGAAACAGGCCCTGGCTCTTGCGGAACACGTTGGAGTCGACCACGGTAAAGTCGAGGTCGCCCTGCTCGACGCGTTCGAGCAGTTCCAGACTGTGGCCGAGCTGCGCCTCGGCCCAGCTCAGGTGCGGCAGGCGCCGCTGCCAGTTGCGCAGCGTTTCCGCGTGGCTGCTGTCGGCAACGACGGCCAGTCGACCGCCGGCGAGATCGTCCACCTGGCGTGGTCGCGTCTGGCCCGCCCGGTACACCACCAGCTCGCTGGCGTGCATGTAGGGCCGCGAGAATCGCACCCGGCGCGCGCGTTCCTCGGTGACGGTCAGGCCGGCGGCGGCGAGATCGGCCTGTCCTTCGCTGACGGCCGCGAGCACCGCCTCGATGCTGTCCAGCACCAGCACTTCGAGTTCGACGCCGAGTTCCGCGGCCAGGGCTTCGGCGAGGTCGTGTTCGTAGCCGCGGGCGCCGGTATCGTCCGCGAGGTAGGTCGTGACGCCGCTGCGCGTCGCCACCACGAGCCGGCCGCGGTCGCGTATCTGCGTCAACAGGTCGGGGCTCTGCTCGAGCGCCGGTTCGTCAGCGGGTTCGAGCTGGCAGCCGCCCAGCAGACCGCCGGCCAGCAGCAGCGTGGCCAGGCCCCGGCGCAGAAGGGCGCGGGAGCCGAGCTCGAGAACCGGGCGGACAAAAGCGGTCATGCGTCACAGTGGTTTCGTGATCGATTTCGCTTAGTGTACGGAGCGGGGGCAGGCGGGTTTGACGCAATGCCGGGACTATTTGGCATCCTGAGTGGTCATAATCACGAGCTCGCTGTTGCGTGACAATAAAGCTTTCAAGATCAAAGGTTTGAGTCATTCTGCGTGGCAGGCGTCCGGTCGCTGCGGACAAATCCATTACAATCCGCAGCGCCGAGCCGCAAACGTCCAGCCAGCGAGAGAGCCAGGCCGATGCTGATACTGCCGGGTGCCCCCGCCCTGTCGCCGTTCCGTGCCGACGACCTGTTGCAGCGCCTGCGCCAGGTCAGCCCGACGGTCCAGCGGATCTACGTCGAGTATGTCCATTTCTGCAGCCTGGCCGCGCCCCTCGATGCGGCCGCGCGTGAGCGGCTCGACGCACTGCTCGCCGGCTCATCGCCGGTCTCCGGTGGCGCCGACGGCGGTCGCCTGCTGCTGGTCGTGCCGCGGCCGGGCACCCAGTCGCCCTGGTCCAGCAAGGCGACCGATATCGCGCACAACTGCGGCCTGACCGAAATCGAGCGCCTCGAACGCGGCCGTGCCTGCTACCTGTTCTGCGACGGCGAGCCGACGGCCGAGGAATGGCGCCGCCTCGCCGACTGCCTGCACGATCGCATGGTCGAATCGGTGCTCGACGACTTCGCGGCGGCGACCTGCCTGTTCGAATCGCGGCCGGCGGCCTCGTTCGCCCGGGTCGACGTGCTCGCAGGCGGCCGCGCGGCCCTGTCCGTGGCGAACGTCGCGCTGGGTCTGGCGCTGGCGGACGACGAGGTCGACTACCTGGTCGAGGCGTTTACGCGGCTCGGACGCAACCCGAGCGACGTGGAACTGATGATGTTCGCGCAGGCGAACAGCGAGCATTGCCGCCACAAGATCTTCAATGCGCAGTGGCTGGTCGATGGCGAGCCGCAGCCGCACAGCCTGTTCTCGATGATCCGCAATACCTTCGAGCGGTCCGCCGATGCCGACGTGCTCAGCGCCTATGCCGACAACGCCGCGGTGCTGCGCGGCGGGACCGCGGCGCGCCTGCTGCCCGCGGCCGATGGCCGTTACGGCTACGTCGACGAAGACGCCCACATCATGATCAAGGTGGAAACGCACAATCACCCGACGGCGATCGCGCCCTATCCGGGCGCCTCGACCGGGTCCGGCGGCGAAATCCGCGACGAAGGGGCGACCGGTCGCGGGGCCCGCCCGAAAGCCGGCTTGACCGGCTTCAGCGTGTCCAACCTGTGCATTCCCGGGTTCAAGCAGCCCTGGGAGGTCGAGCTCGGTCGACCCGAGCGGATCGCCTCGGCGCTGGACATCATGCTCGAGGCGCCGATCGGCGCCGCCGCCTTCAACAATGAATTCGGCCGACCGGCGATCTGCGGCTACTTCCGGACCTTCGAGCAGGATCTCGGCAACGGCGAGTGGCGCGGCTACCACAAGCCGATCATGATCGCCGGTGGGCTCGGCAACATCCGGCCGCAGCACGTCGCCAAGGGCGAGATCGCCGTCGGCGCACCGCTGGTGGTGCTCGGCGGACCGGCGATGCTGATCGGGCTGGGCGGTGGCGCGGCGTCGTCGGTGGCGTCCGGCGATTCGGACGCGGAGCTCGACTTCGCCTCGGTGCAGCGCGACAACGCGGAAATGGAGCACCGTTGCCAGGAGGTCATCGATCGCTGCTGGCAGCTCGGCGAGGACAACCCGATCGCGTTCATCCACGACGTCGGTGCCGGGGGCCTGTCGAACGCCCTGCCCGAGCTGATCAAGGACGGCGGCCGTGGCGGCCGCTTCGCCCTGCGCGCCGTGCCGAACGCCGACCCCGGCATGACGCCGCTGGAAATCTGGTGCAACGAGGCACAGGAGCGTTACGTGATGGCCCTGGTGCCCGGAGGCCTGCCGCGTTTCCGCGCGATCTGCGAGCGCGAGCGGTGCCCGTTTGCCGTGGTCGGCGAGGCGACCGAGGAACAGCACCTGGTGCTCGACGACGCGCAGTTCGGCAACCGGCCGGTGGACCTGCCGCTGTCGGTCCTGTTCGGCAAGCCGCCGCGCATGCGCCGCGAATTCCGGCGGCAGGCGAGGTCCAGGCCGCCGCTCGAGCGGCGGGACATCGACCTCGCCGAGGCCGTGGACCGGGTGATGCGACTGCCCGCCGTGGCGTCGAAGAGCTTCCTGATCACTATCGGAGACCGCAGCGTGACCGGCCTGGTGCACCGCGACCAGTTCGTCGGTCCCTGGCAGGTACCGGTCGCCGACGCCGGGGTGACCCTGAACAGCTACCGCGGTTACGCCGGCGAAGCGATGGCCGTCGGCGAGCGCACGCCGCTTGCCCTGGTCGATGCCGCCGCCGCGGCGCGCATGGCCGTCG
>CAZOUC010000353.1:0-3491 GCA_964582825.1 uncultured Enterobacteriaceae bacterium
GAGCAGGTGGCGGCGTGGCTGGGCGACGAGGGGTTCACCGCGCTGCCGTACCACGCCGGGCTCGACCACGCGACGCGCTCGGCCCACCAGGCGCGGTTCCAGCGCGAGGAGGCCGTCATCGTCGTTGCGACGATCGCCTTCGGCATGGGCATCGACAAGCCCGACGTGCGTTTCGTCGCGCACCTGGACCTGCCGAAGACCGTCGAGTCCTACTACCAGGAAACCGGCCGTGCCGGGCGTGATGGCGAGCCGGCAGATGCCTGGATGATCTACGGCCTGCAGGACGTCATCAAGCTGCGCCAGATGCTCGAGGAGGCCGGCGGCGACGAGACCCACCGGCGCGCCGCCCAGCAGCGCCTGAATGCCATGCTCGGCCTGTGCGAGATCAGCAGCTGCCGGCGCCGGGCCCTGCTGCGTCACTTCGGCGAGACGCTGGACGAAGACTGCGGCAACTGCGACACCTGTCTCGAGCCGGTGGATACCTGGGACGGCAGCGAAGCGGCCCGGATGGCGCTGAGTGCCGCGTACCGCACCGGGCAGCGTTTCGGCGTCAACCACCTGATCGACGTGCTGCGCGGCGCCGCCACCGAGCGGGTGACGCAGTTCGGCCACGATCGCCTGCCGGTGTACGGCATCGGTGCCGATCGTGACGCGGCGGCCTGGCGTTCGGTGTTCCGCCAGCTCATCGCACGCGGCCTGCTGCGGGTGGACCTCGACCAGTACGGTGGCCTGCGTCTCGAGGAAGCCTGCCGCCCGCTGCTGCGCGGCGACGCGCAGATCGAACTGCGCCGGGACCGGCGTCACGTACCCGTCGCGGTGCGCGGAAGCGCCCGGGAAGCGCCGGGGCAGGTCGATCCGCAGCTGTGGCAGGCCCTGCGCGACTGCCGGCAGCGCCTGGCGACGGAACAGGGCGTGCCGCCCTACGTGATCTTTCACGACAGCACCCTGCGCGCCATGTGCGAGGCGCGGCCGCGCAGCCTTGCCGAGTTCGCGCAGCTTTCGGGTGTCGGCACCCGCAAGCTCGAACGCTACGGCGAGACCTTTCTCGCGGTACTCGGCGAGTACGACGCGGAGCCGGCCGCGCCATGAACGAGCTGCAGATCAACGACGAACTGTCGATACCCGACGCGGAGATCGAGGAACAGCAGATCCGCGCCCAGGGTGCCGGCGGACAGAACGTCAACAAGGTGTCCTCGGCGGTGCACCTGCGCTTCGACGTCGCCGCCTCGACCTTGCCGGAGCCCTGCAAGCGCCGGCTGCTGGCGCTGGCGGACCGGCGCGTGTCCAAGGACGGCGTGGTGGTCATCAAGGCGCAGCGGCACCGCAGCCAGGAACTGAACCGGGCCGAGGCCCGCGAGCGCCTGCGGGAGCTCGTGCTCAAGGCGCTCGAGCGGCGCAAGGCGCGCATCGCGACGCGTCCCGGCAAGGCGGCGAAGCAGCGCCGCCTCGACAGCAAGACCCGCCGCGGCCAGGTCAAGCGCCTGCGCGGTCGGATCGACGACGCCTGAGTCCTGCACCGCGCGGCGGCACGGATCGTGGCGGCCGCGCGTCCGGAACAGGTGTTCCGCAGCGTGATCGCCTTCAGTACCGCACGCGTTCCCGACGGTACCAAACGCCTTTAAGCTGGCGCGGCGTCGTGATGCGGGGCCGCGGGTTGCGCGGCCGGTGGTGCGGCGCAAGGAGCGGCGTAAGGAGCGGCTGTTCGCGACCGGACCTGACCGCAAAAAAACCAACGAAAGGAGCATTGAGGCAATGGCCTACGAAACGATCGACGGCAACAAGTACGAAAAGGAACTGCTCGACCTCGCCCGTAAGCACACAACGGGCAGGGGGGAAGGCAAACTGTCCAAGGACGAGGTCGCGGAACTGTTCCAGTCGGCGCACGATGGCCCGGGCGTGACCGACACCGAAAAGGCGACCCTCGCCTACATTCGGCAGCACTTCGAGTTCACCGATGCCGCGGCTGCAGACTTCGACGAGGCGTTCTCGAAACTCTGATTCCGCGCTCGACTCGATTCCCGGGGCAGGGTCCGGCACCGTCGTCCAACAAGGCGTCCATTCGACCGGGCCCTGCCCCGGTTCCTCGAACTCCGGTCGTCAATTCCGCCGACCCCGCGGGCGTCGTCCCCGCGGTCACGCTCAGCCGGTCCGAGGCTCGACCGCCGCCGCTCGAGGTCGTGCCGTGTCGGGGCGCAGCAAACTGCCAACCACGGCAGTCAATTGCCATTCCGCATGCCCTTGAGTCCGATTTCACAGTACCGTGTCCGTGTCTCGTCGCCGTCGGCGGGTGGCAAGCGGTGGGTTGCATGAATCCGCAATGGACAAGGCTTCAGGGCTCGATACAGATGCGTTTCTCCGTGCCTTCGATGTACCGCAAACCCCAGCCGGCCATGGCGTCGAGTACCGGATACAGGTCCCGGCCGCTGTCGGTCAGGTCGTAGACGGGTCGCGGCGGTGACTCGTTCGATTCGCCGCGTGAGACGATGCCGGCGTCGACCAGCTTCTTCAGGCGGGCAGCGAGAATGTTCGTCGATATGGCCTCCGGCGAACTCAGAAACTCCTTGTAGTGGCGCTTGCCTGCGAACAGGTCGCGGATGACCAGCAGGGACCACTTGTCGCCCAGGACATCGAGGGTCCTGGAAATCGGGCAGACGGATGCGTCTCGTTTCATCGGGCAAATGTTCCAGCCGCAACGGTGATCCGAACTTTCATATTGCAAGTATATGAGCGCGGCAGCTCACTTGCATATTGCAAGTATCCTGCCGGCCGAACGGGTGCTGGATGGCCAGACCCAGGCGGCCCACCGACCCGTTCGCAATTGCTGTCCGCCACCGGCATGCCGTGCCGGCGCTTGCAAGTCCTGGAGGAACATGACCGTGCCACACGTAACCGCCGCCTATGCCGCTTTGCTGGGCCTGTTCTTTGTCTACCTGAGTGTCCGGGCCCTGCAGGCCCGGCGCGCCGCGGGAGTCGCCCTGGGCGACGGCGGCAATCAATGGCTGCAGCGACGCGTGCGCGTTCACGCCAATTTTGCCGAGTATGCGCCGATGGGCGTCTTGCTCCTGGCCCTTGCCGAGTTGCTCGGCGCCCACGTCGCCCTGCTGCACGTCCTGGGTTCCAGTCTGCTGTTGGGCCGACTGACCCACGCGTATGGCGTCACTCAGGAGAACGAGCGCTTCGCGTACCGTGTCGCCGGCATGGGCATGACGCTCACGAGCATCTGCGCCAGCTCGTTGCTGGTGCTGGTGCTTCGCTGATCAAGGTCGCTCGGGCGGCGGTCCTCGGCACCTACAGGCCTCGTCGCCGATCGCGAACGCTGCACAGTCGAGTCAGGGCGAGCCGTAACCCTTAGATGATCCGCAGCGTGATCGCCTTGAGTACGGCCCGCGTCCGGTCGCGGGTGTTGAGTTTTTCGAGAATCTGCGACACGTAGTTCTTCACCGTGCCTTCGGCGAGGTGAATGGACCGGCTGATCTCGCGGTTCGAGTACC
>CAZOUC010000354.1:0-2142 GCA_964582825.1 uncultured Enterobacteriaceae bacterium
CGAGGCGGAGCGCCGGCACCTCGCCCGCGACGTCTGGGCGCAGGGCGGCGCCGTGCTGGCCGAGTACACCCAGTTGGACCGACTGTGCCGGGACCGACAGGGGGATCGCATCGAAGTGGTCGTCGCGGAAGACATCGAGGCTTTCCAGCAGGCCCGTGTGCCGGCGATTTTCGTTACCGCGCACCTGGCCAACTGGGAGCTGGTCGGCGCGGCCGCATCGCGCATGGGCATTCCGCTGACCTGCCTGTACTCGCCGCCGACCAACCCGTTGCTGGCCGAGCGCCTGGTCCGCGAGCGCAGCAAGCTCGGCATCGGCCTGCTGCCCCGCGACGGCAGCACCCGGGCGCTGATCCAGACCCTGCAGAGCGGCTGCTCGCTGGGCGTGGTGATGGACCGGCGCGTCGACAACGGTCATCCGATTCCGTTTTTCGGCGTAGACAAGAACACGACCCTGGTGCCGGCACGGCTGGCACTGAAACACGGCTGCCAGCTGGTGCCGGTGCAGGTCGAGCGACTGCCGGGGACCCGCTTTCGCATCACCTTTCACCCGCCGGTCGTCGCGCGCGACCCGCGGGCGGCTGTCAGCGAGCAGGCCGTGGACATGACCCGGCAAGTCAACCGCCTGTTCGAGAACTGGATCCGGCGCGCACCGGCATCCTGGCTGTGCACCAAGCGCCTGTGGGCGAAAGAAGGGCTCGGAACGGACGCCGCCGGCCACGCCGACGGCAACGACGCGGACTACTCCCTGAGGCAGGCAAACTCATGAACGGATCGGCAACTGGCGAGCGGCCCGCGGAAACGTCGATCCGGGTGTTCCGCAACGGCTTCCTGGAATCGCTGACGCACGTGCACCCCGTGGTGCCGCTGCTGTTCTGGTCACCGGTGGTCGGCGTCCTGCTGTGGCGCTCGGTGGCGCTCGAGGGCCTCGGTATCGGCGAGCTCGCGTTGGTGGCCGTGGCGGCGCTGCTGGTGTGGACCTTCGCCGAATACACCCTGCACCGCTTCGTGTTCCACTACCCGGCGAAGAGCCGGCTGGGGCGCTGGCTCGTGTTCCTGTTCCACGGCATCCACCACGACGCACCACGCGACAAGAGCCGCCTGGTCATGCCTCCGGCCGGCGGCGTGCTGATCATGGGCGTGCTCTGGCTGCTGTTCAGCCTGGTGATCCCGCAGCCCTGGCTGGAGCCCTTCATCGCATTCTTCGTGGTCGGCTACCTGGTCTACGACTACATTCACTACGCCACGCACCACTGGCCGATGCGCAACCCGGTCGCGCGCTACCTGAAGCGCTACCACATGCAGCACCACTTTTCCGGCGAAGGCGGTCGCTACGGCGTCAGCTCACCGCTCTGGGACATCGTGTTCCGCAGCAAGCCCTGAGCCCCCTGCACCGATGCCCGAGCAGTACCTGGTCCCGAAACGGCTGCTGCATTGGTTTCCGTCCCTGCGCGGCGCCGTCTGGCGCTTCGAGGCGGCGCTGTTCGGCGCCGCCTTCGGCCTGCTCGGGCGCCTGTCGCCGGCGCGCGCCGGCGTGCTCGCCGGCGGCCTGTTCCGGGTACTCGGGCCCCTGAGCGGCAAGGCGGAAAAGGTGCGTCGCAACCTGGCGATCGCCTTTCCCGAGCTCAGCGCAGGGCAGCGCCGCAAGCAGGTGCGCGCCACGTTCGGCCACCTGGGCCGGGCAATGGCGGAACTGGCGCAGGCCCCGCGCCTGTGGGCCGAACGCGAGCAGCGCCTCGAGGTCGTCGTCGAGGACCCGCGCATCGAGCCGCTGGTCCCCGGGCGCGCGGCGGCGCTGGTCAGCGCACACGTCGGCGCCTGGCAATACACGACCCTGGTCGGCCCCTGGTACGGGGTGCGCCTCAGCAGCCTGTACGCCCCGGAGTCGAACCCGCACATGCGCCGCCTGCTCCTGAAACTGCGCGCCGGCCTGGGCGGCGAATGGCTCAGTCGTGACAACAGCATGCGCAGCCTGGTGCGCGAGCTGTCGGCGGGCCACTGCGTCGGCCTGGTCACCGACATCCGCGTCGACGCGGGCGAGGAACTGACGCTGTTCGGCCAACCCGCCCCGACCAATCTTGCCCCGGCCAAGCTCGCCCTGCGTTTCGGCTGCCCGCTGATTGCGGTACGCGGCGATCGCCTGCC
>CAZOUC010000354.1:2152-3489 GCA_964582825.1 uncultured Enterobacteriaceae bacterium
CCTGCCCGGCTGCCGCTACCGCCTGAGCCTGGCCCGTCTCATCGAGCCCGACCCCGAAATCGACGACGCCGACGTCCAGGCACGGCAGATGAGCCAGGCTCTGAACGAGGAGTTCGAACGCTGGATCAGGGCCCGGCCGGGCGAATGGGCCTGCATGAAACGGCGCTGGCCGAAAGCCCTGGACCGCCGCGTATGAGCGCGCCGATCTGGGACGTCCCGACGCGCCTGTTCCACTGGCTGCTGCTGCTGAGCGTCAGCGGCGCGTTCGCCACAGCCTGGCTGCACGCCGATGAACTGCACGCCTGGTTCGGCCTGACGACCCTCGGCCTGCTGCTGTTCCGACTGGGCTGGGGCTTCTGGGGCAGCGCGACCGCTCGCTTCAGCGACTTCCTGGTCGGACCCGGACGCCTGCTACAGCACCTGCGCGAGGGTGGCGACCGCCCGGGGCACAACCCGCTGGGTGGCCTGTCGGTGCTCGCCATGCTGCTGGTGCTCGGCGTGCAGACCTTCACCGGACTGTTCAACGGCGAGGATTACGGCTACCAGGGCCCCCTGTATCCGGCCGTCGAGGGCGATACCGCGGGGCGCCTCGGCGCCTGGCACGAGTTTAATGGCTGGCTGCTGCTCGGCCTGATCGGCCTGCACCTGCTGGCGATCGCCTGGTACGAGTGGCGCCGCGGCCGCCGCCTGGTGCGAGCCATGATCACCGGGCGCCGGCCGCCGCTCAGCGCCCCGGCAAGGCCCGCGCCAGCATGGCGGGCCGTCGTGACGGCGCTCGTCGCGGCCGCGGCGGTCACCGCCGTGCTGTGGTTGGCACCGGACCCGGTCAGCTACGACTGGTGACGGCGCCGCGCCGCCCGCTCACGACAGCATCGCCGCCGTGCAGGCGGCCAGGGTCATCAGGAACAGAAACCACTTCAGGCTGCGCTGGTCGGCACGGATCGCCAGGCGCACACCGATCGCGGCACCGATCATGGTGCTGACGCCGAGGATCAGGCCCGGCAACCACAGCACCAGGTCGGCGACGACGAACACGACCACGGCAACCGCCGTGAAGGCGCCGGTAATCAGCATCTTCAGTGCGTTCGTGCGCACGAGATCGTAGCGCAGGGTGCCGGCCAGCGCCGCGATCAGCACGAAGCCGACGCCGGCCTGCACGAACCCCCCGTAGACCCCCGCGGCGAACAGCGCCGCCCAGGCCCCCGGGTTGCCCCGCAGGGGGCGCGGCGGCGTACCCGGCGGCGGTGCGACCGTATCCGGCTTGAGCAGGATCAGCAGCGCCATCGCCACCATGGTACCGAGCAGCAGGGGCTTGAGCAGGCCGGCCGGCAGCACGG
>CAZOUC010000355.1:0-1833 GCA_964582825.1 uncultured Enterobacteriaceae bacterium
CTTGGGCCGTGACGGACTCGTTCGACGTTTTCTTGAGTTACAACCGGCTCGATCGGCGCGTCGTCGAGCCGCTGGCCGAGGCCTTGCGCGCCTGCGGCCTCACGGTCTTCAAGGACGACTGGTATCTGCGGCCGGGCGAGTATTGGCCGACCGCGCTCGAGGCCAGGCTCAACGCCAGCGCCGCCATCGCCGTCGCCGTCGGCCGCAACGGCCTCGGCGGCTGGCAGCAGCGCGAGGTGGCGGCGGCGCTCGACCGCTACACCCGCGAGGAGAAAGCCGGCCGGCCGCCGCCGCCGGTGATCCCGGTGCTGCTGGAGGAGGGCAGCGACCGTCAGGCCGGCCTCGCCTTCCTGATGCAGCACACCTGGGTCGAGGGGTGGGACCCGCGCGCCGCCGATCTGATCAAGGGGGCCGTCGGCGGCAAGGCGCCGGCGGAGCTGTACGACGAGACGCACCCCGATCCGCGCAGCCGCATCTGCCCCTTCCGCGGCCTTGGATACTTCCGCGAGGAGGACGCCGGCTTCTACTGCGGGCGCGAGCCGGACATCGACCGGCTGGCCGAGGCAGTCGAGCGCCATCCGCTGGTCGCTGTCGTCGGCGCCTCGGGCAGCGGCAAGTCGTCGCTGGCCCGCGCCGGCCTGATCCCCCGTCTCCGCCGACCCGCGGCCGGGCGCGTCTGGCAGGTGGCGACCCTGATGCCGCGGAGCGATCCGTTCCTGGAACTGGCCCGGGCGCTGCTGCCGCTGCGCGAGCCCGAACGCTATCTCACCTGGTCGAAGGGCGCCGTCGACGACGAATGCGACCGCCTGTGCGACCACCTTGTCACCAAAGGCGCGGCGCACCTGGCACACGTGATCGGGCAGATCCTGGAGGAGGAGCCGGGCACCACCCATCTGCTGCTGCTGGTGGATCAGTGGGAGGAGCTGTACACTAACCGGCCGCCGGCGGCGGTGAGCGCCGACGAGCACAAACGCCGCGTGCGGGCGTTCATCGACATGCTGGTCGAAGCCACCCGCCGGGGCGAGCCGCTGCGGGCGGTGCTCACGCTGCGCGCCGACTACTGGGGCGAGGTGCTGAACGACGCCCCGCTGGCGGCGCGCCTGCCCGACGCCGCCCTGGTCCACCTGCGGGCCCTCGATCGGCAGGCGCTGGACCAGGTGATCCGCCGTCCGGCCGAGAGGGTGCGGCTCCAGGTGCCCGACGCCCTGGCGGAAGCCCTGATCGGCGACGCCCTCGGCCGGCCGGGGGACCTGCCGCTTCTGGAGTTCGCCTTGCAGCAGCTTTGGCTCGCGCGCGGCGACACCGGCGGACTGACCCTGGCGGCCTACCGCGCCATGGGCGGGCTGGCGCAGGCGATCGTCAACCGCGCCGACGCGGTCTACGACACGCTCGAACCGCAGGAGCGGGATGCCGTCCCCGGCGTGTTCGCCGCGCTGGTGCAGGTGGGGGAGGCGCGCACCGACCTGCGCCGCCGTGCGCCCCTCAAGGAACTGAGCGAGGCCGGTCAGGCCGTCGCCCGCCGCCTCGCCGACGAGCGGCTGCTGGTCACCGGCCGCGACTGGACGAGCGGCGACGAACTGGTCGAGGTGGCGCACGAGGCGCTGCTGCGCCACTGGCCGAAGCTGGAGGAGTGGATCGACCAGCGCCGCGGCGCGCTGCTGACCATCCGGCAACTGCAGGCCGACACCCGGACGTGGCTGGAGAAGCAGAAGAACGCCAGCTACCAGTGGTCGCACGAGCGGGTGCGGGAGGCGGTGGCGGCCCTCGGGCAGGTGGAAACGGAGGTGCGGTTGCGCCCCGAGGAACGCGAGTTTCTCGGGCCGATCGATCCGC
>CAZOUC010000355.1:1843-3486 GCA_964582825.1 uncultured Enterobacteriaceae bacterium
GCAGGCGATGCTCAAGGAGTTGGACAGGCCGGAGACGACGCACAAGCGCCGGCTGTTGATCGGCGAGCGGCTGGATGTGCTGGGCGAACCTCCGTCGCGCTGGGGCGTCGGCGTCGACGAAGCCGTCACACCGCGGATCGAGTGGTGCCGCGTGCCCGGGGGCGAGGTGACGATCTCGATCCTGTCCGATCCGAACAATCCTTACTCGGTGCCGGAAGATCAGCGGTCGAAGAATGTCCAGGTCTTCCACGTCGCCCGCTATCCGATCACCGTCGCCCAGTACCGGGCCTTTATCGAAGCGGATGACGGCTGGCGCGACACGAAATGGTGGGGCAGCGACTGCTACCGCGATCCGGACGGTGAGCTTTACCGCGATCCGGACGGCAGCACCTACGAATTCGGGCGCTTCGGCAACCGTCCGGCGGTCTACGTGAGTTGGTTCGACGCGGTGGCGTTCTGCCGCTGGGCAAGCCAACGACTGGGGTTCACGGTGCGCCTGCCGGACGAATGGGAATGTCAGCAGGCGGCGACCGGCGGCGATGACGACAACGTGTTTCCGTGGCGCGCTGCGGACTGGGACGCGAAGGCCGAGCCGTGGCGGGCGAACACGTTCGAGAGCCGGCTGGGTCAGGCCACGGCGGTCGGCATGTACCCGGCCGGCGCGGCGCCGACCGAGGCGCTCGACATGGCGGGCACGGTCTGGGAGTGGTGTCTGAACAAGTTCGAAACTCCGAAGGTCGAGGAAACCCGATCCAGTGCCGATGATTTCGCTCCCCGTGTGCTTCGCGGCGGGTCCTGGTTCAGCTCCCGGGACTACGCGCGCGCGGCCGGCCGCGACTGGCTCAACCCGAGCTACCGGAACTTCCTCATCGGGTTTCGTGTGGTGTGTTCGTCCCCATCTTCTGACCACTGATTCCTGACAAGCGGCGCAGCAGCGCCGCTTCGAATTTTTTCGGGCACGGCCGGCCTGCCGATCGGCTCCCGTCGGGATGCTCCGGCTTGACCGCTCCGACCGAACGGCCCTCAAATGGAGCGCTGCAGGCGAAGGGCGCGGGGGAACCGGCGGTGGCCGCACCTGAGAGGTCCATCTTCATCAGTCACAGCAACGTCGCCGCCGGCGCAGAGCCGGTGTTCGAAGCACTCATCGATGACCAGCACGGCTTGCGAGCGCGGTTGGGCGACGACCATGCAGCCTACGAGCTGTTCTGGGACCGGCAGATCGAGGCGGCCGCCGACTGGCGCGCGAGAATTTGCGAGAAGCTCTGTGTCTGTGCCGCCGCGGTCATTCTCCTGTCGCGGGAGGCCTTGGATCCCGAGCGCTGGTGGGTTCGCTATGAGACGTTCTTTCTGACCACCCTGAAGAGCGGATCGCGGCAGGACCTGTGCATCGTTCCCGTCTACCTGGACGGCGTCGAGCCGCTGCTGGCAACGAGCAAGGCGTTCGATGCGACCGATCTGCGCCGATATACGGCGATCCGCTTCCCCGGCGACGCCGGGCTGAACGAACCGGACGATGTTGTCACCCGGATCGCCGAAACCCTGAAAACGGCACTGCCTCAGGGCCGGCTCCGCCGGTTGAGCGGTCTGGTGAAGGTGCTGTCGGCCGGCCTCAAGACGTTCCCGCCAGCTGCCCTCGCCACGGC
>CAZOUC010000356.1:0-3480 GCA_964582825.1 uncultured Enterobacteriaceae bacterium
CCGGCGTGCAGGTCACGCGCGGATCCTCCGCCTCGGCCTGGTAGAACAGGGACAGCGACCCGCCGCCGCTCCAACCCCCGAGGACGACCTTCTCGTAGCCGTGGCGTTCCTTGAGATTGCGCACGCAGGCGCCGAGATCGATCGCGACCTTCTCCATGATCAGTGCCGAATCGATGCCGCGGTAGCGGCTGTCGCACCAGACGGTGTGAACGCCCTGTTTGGCCAGCGCGTTCAGCATGGGCAGGTAGGCGCCGCCACCGATCGGATGCATGAACACGGCGACGGTTCGCGACGGGCGCCCGACCGGCCGCAGCAGGTGGGCGTGCAGGGCGATGCGACCGATCTCTCCGGCGTAGGTGTCCTTGAACGGTGCGCGCTCGTCGAAGGCGATCAGGATCGGGACTCGTTCGTACTCGTAGGTCTCAGCGTCTGCCATGGCGTGTCTTGCTCCGCATCTCAACGATCTGTGCTGGATCGGGAGAACGACCCGTGCCGGTCGACTTCCCGCTTAATTTGAACTTAATATGTTCCAGCAGCCCTTGAATTTCTAACTTTATCTTAAATTTCTTATAATTGGCTAGAATCGGGCACGAACCGTCGGCGCCCGTAGCCGACAGGAACAGGCGATGGCCACGAAAGCAGCGGACGACTGGCACTTCGACCGGACCCGGCAGCGCCACATGAAGCTCGAGAAGATGCTGAAGGTGGCCGCGGACTGCTTCAACCGCAAGGGCTTCAGCGGCACGTCGCTGAAGGACGTCGCGCGCCGGCTCAGCATCACCGATGCCGCCTTGTACTACTACGTCAAGAACAAGGAAGAGCTGGTCTACCTGTGTTACCTGCGAGCCGTCGAGCTCGCCGAGGCGTCGCTGGAGCGTGCCGAGCGGGACGGCACGGCGCCTCTGCACAAGCTCGAGCTGTACGTGCGTTACCAGATCGAGGAAATCTGCGGCGACGACGGTCCGGTCGCCATACTGAGCGAGATTCCGGCGCTCAATGCCAAGCACCGAGAGGTCATCATGGCACGCTCGATCGAGGTGAATCGCTGGATTACCGGGCTGATCCGCCAGGGCGTTGCCGAGGGCAGCATCGTGTCGAGCAACCCGATCGCCACCAGCGACGCGATCCTCGGCGCGGTCAACTGGATTCCGAAGTGGTACCGAAAGGATTCCAGCATGAGCAAGGAAGAACTCGCGGACTCCTTCGTCGAGACCTTCTGTCTCGGGCTCACGCCACGCTGAAGTCCCCGCCCCGGAGACGGACCGGCCGCTTCAGATCACCCGGTGCTGCAGTTCGCTGCCGTTGCGGATCGCGAGACTGTTGCGGACCGCGACCTCGACGCTGCGCTCGAGCGTCTGGTCGGTGAGCCAGGCGACGTGCGGTGCCACGACGACGCGGTCCATCGCCAGCAGCGGATTGTCGGCAGCCACCGGTTCCTCCGCGAAGACGTCGAGACCGGCGGCCGCCAGGTGGCCGCTTTGCAGCGCCGCGATCAGCGCGGACTCGTCCACCAGCCCGCCGCGTGCGGTGTTGACCAGGATCGCGCCCCGCCGCATCGCGGCCAGGCGGCGGGCATCGATCAGGCCCTCGGTGGCATCGTGCAGCGGCAGGTGCAGCGACACGATATCGGCGCGCTGCAGCAGGCTGTCGAGGTCGGTGTATTCGTACGGCACCGGCTTGCGTTGCTGCGCCGTGTACAGCACCTGTGCGCCCATCGCGTCGAGAATCGGCGCCAGCAGGGTCGGCACGCCGCCGAAACCGACCAGGCCGACCACCCGGCCGGACAGTTCTCCCAGGCCTGCTTTGTCGGCCGCGTCCAGGAACCAGGCGCCGGAACGGCAGCTGCGGTCGAGTACGGGAATGCGGCGCAGCGCCGCGAGCATCAGCAGCAAGGTCATCTCGGCAACGGCGCGGCTGTTGGTGCCCGGCATGTTGCACACGGCGATGTCGCGTGCGCGGGCGGCGTCGAGATCGATGGTGTTGACGCCGACACCGATCTTCTGGATCAGGCGCAGTTTCGGTGCCGCGGCGATTTCCCGCGCGCGCAGCGGCTGCAGCACGTGCCAGACGACCTCGGCATCGGCCAGGGCCTCGAGCAGGCGCTCGTCATCGCCCTCCGGACAGCAGCTCACCTGCAGGCCCCGCTCCGCGAGTGCGGCCAGCCTGTGCACCAGCTGCGGACCGGCGTCGTAGTGGAACAGGACCCGGGTCGGGGCTGTCGCGCTCCCCGTCATGCGGCCCCGCCCAACCGCGCGTAACGCGCCGCGCTGCCGGCACGGTCCTCGATACGCAGGGCCTCGTTCCACTTGGCCATGCGCTCCGAGCGCGCGAAGGAGCCGACCTTGAGCTGGTCGATGCCCCAGCCCAGGGCCAGGTGAACGATCGTCACGTCTTCGCTCTCGCCGGAGCGCGCCGAGACGATGGTGCGCCAGCCGGCGTCGCGTGCCGCGAGGTGCGCGGCCCTGGCCTCGCTCAGCGTTCCGGCCTGGTTCGGTTTGCACAACAGGGTATTGCAGGCGCGGGCGGCGGCGGCGTCGCGCACGCGCTCGGCCCGCGTCACCAGCAGGTCGTCACCGACGACCTGGACGCGCTCACCGACCGCCCCGGTCAGGCGTGCGTGAGCGGCGAGGTCCGATTCGACGAAGGGATCTTCTATCGCCACGATCGGGTAGCGTTCGAGCCAGGCGAGGACCTGGGCGTGCCAGTCCTCGGGCGTCAGGCGACGGCCTTCCGAGTCCAGGCAGTAGAGCCCGTCGCGGTAGAACTGGTTTGCAGCGACGTCGAGCGACAGCCCGACCTGGCGCTGCGGGTCGAGGCCGGCCGTCTCGATCGCGGCGAGCAGGCGCTCGATCGCCTCTTCGTTGCTGTCGAACACCGGCCAGAAGCCGCCTTCATCGGCCACGCCGCGGCGCAGACCGCGGCGATCGAGGTCCCGGCCGGCGGCGAGGTAGATCTCGGCGACCCACTCGGTGGCTTCGGCGAAACTGCCGGCGCCAAACGGCATCACCATGAAGTCCTGCAGTTCGATCTGTCCTTCGGCGTGCGCGCCGCCGCCGAAGATCTGCACCTCGGGAACCGGCAGAGTCACGGAGGGGGCGTCGCCCGCAAGGTGGCGCCACAGGGGCAGGCCACGCGATTCGGCAGCCGCGTGGGCCAGCGCCATCGACGTCGCGATCATCGCGTTACCGCCGAGGCGACGCCGCTCCGCAGTTCCGTCCAGTTCGACCAGGCGGGCGTCGCAGCCTGACTGATCGAGCGCGTCCCACCCGGCCAGTGCGGCGGCGATCTCCGAGTTGACGTTGGCCACCGCGTGGCCGACCCCGTAGCCGCCCCAGCGCTCGCCGCCGTCACGCAGGTCGAGCGCTTCGCCCGACCCGGTGGAGGCACCGGCCGGGGCGATCGCCCGGCCCTGGCAGCCGCCATGCAGGGTGACTTCCACTTCCACCGTTGGCCGGCCGCGGCTGTCCCAGACGCGGCGCC
>CAZOUC010000357.1:0-3466 GCA_964582825.1 uncultured Enterobacteriaceae bacterium
AGGTCGTAACGCTCAAACTCGGCATGGGATGCGCCGATGAGGCGCCGGCGATCGCCACCTGAGCGGGAGCGCCCCGATTCGGCATCCACCGATGGACAGGGCAGGCAGTTTCACTATACTTCCCCGCAAAGGACTGACCCGCGTGGCTGCGGTCCGGGAAGGGATGCCTGAACCACGCCGGGATTGCCAGGAGGAACCTATGCTGATTCTCACGCGAAGGGTTGGTGAGACCCTGATGGTCGGCGATGAGATCACGGTCACGGTGCTCGGCGTCAAGGGCAATCAGGTGCGGCTCGGTGTCAACGCCCCCAAGGACGTGGCGGTCCACCGCGAAGAAATCTACCAGCGCATACGCAGCGAAAACGAAGCGGAAGAGCAGCCAGGCGACTCCTCCTGATCGTGCCGCTGCCGGTCGCCCTCCTGCCAGAAAGTACCATCCGCGGCCCGGACCCTTTGGCGGCCCCCGCCCCTGTGCTAACATTCCCGCCCTTCGGAGAGGTGGCCGAGTGGCTGAAGGCGCGCCCCTGCTAAGGGCGTATAGGTTAATCACCTATCGAGGGTTCGAATCCCTCTCTCTCCGCCATACCAAAAAGGGGCCCGTCGGGCCCCTTTTTGGTATGGCGGAGAGAGCGGTGTGGACGAAGCCTCCGGTTCGAGCCGAGCCAGCAAAGCTGGCGAGACAACGTTGCGGCCCTCAGGCCGCAGCGGCCCGCAGCAAGCATGCTTGCGGAGGGCGAGTCGCGACAGCGACGAGTTCATCCCTCTCTCGGCATGGAGAGCCGTGCCCGCAGGGCACGCTCCTATCCGATGTCGACGAAACGCCGTGCCCGACGGACCCTTTCTGGTATGGCGGAGAGAGCGGTGCGGACGAAGCCCCTGCGCAAGGTACCAATGCGCCTGTCATTCGGTTATCGTTCCGGCCATGATCAGTGCCGCAGAGGTCGCGACTCATGTCCGCCCAGCTGAACCCGTTCCACCTTGCCATTCCCGTGCTCGATATCGCCGCCGCCCGGCGCTTCTACGGCGACCTGCTCGGCTTCGAGGAAGGGCGCAGCGATGAGCACTGGGTCGACTGGAACTGCATGGGACACCAGCTGGTGACGCACCGGGTCGAGGCGATGCCCTCGGCGCCGTCGCACAACCCCGTCGACGGCGATGCCGTGCCGGTGCCTCACTTCGGCGTGGTGCTGTCGATAGACGCCTGGCGACAGCTCGCCGAACGGCTGGAACGGGCCGGCGTCGATTTCATTATCCCGCCACGCATCCGCTTCGCCGGGGAACCGGGGGAACAGGGCACCCTGTTTTTCCGCGATCCGTTCGGCAATGCCCTCGAGTTCAAGGGTTTCCGCGACATGGCGGCGCTGTTCGCCCGTTGAACCGGGCCGCCGCCCGAAGCAGCTGCCGCGATGTCCGGCGGGCGATCGACCTGGGCTGTTCGGCGACTTTGGGTCGCCGGATACTGCGCCGTTCTGGCGCTGTTCCTGCCCATGCCGGCAGGCGCCGCTGAGAATCCCCCTGGCGAACGGGCGGACGTCGCGACATTCCGGCTCGCCCTGCGCAACACTGAACCCTGGCTGTTCCACGATCGCGACTGCCGATGGACCGGAGTCGTGCCGGACTTTCTCGCCGAGGTCGAGATGCGGTCCGGCTGGCGCTTCGAACTGGTGACCCAGCGCAGCGACGACTTCGACTCGCTGGCAGGGCGCAAGGACATCGACCTGTTCGTCGGATATCCCCAGGCGCAGCGTCCGCCGGGCACGCGGGAATCGCCGCTGTTCGAGATCGGTGAGACGAGCCTGGCTGTCTTCGCTCCCGGGACGACGGATCTGGATTCCCTGGCGGGCCTGACGCTGGCAACGGCCACCGGTCCGGTGCGCGCGGTCCTGGCCGAGAAATACCGGCTGCAACTGGTCTCTTTTCCCTACCAGCGGGACGCGGTCCGCGCCTGGCTCGCGGATGAGGCGGACGGCGTGCTCGGACAGACCGTCACCGTGCGCTTCAACTGCCTGTTACTGCGCTGTGACAGCAAGGCGCTGTTCACCCCCATCGAGGTCGTCAGGGCGCCGGTGTGGCTGTACCGCCTGCCGCGACCGGAGGGACCGCA
The DNA here is from genome assembly GCA_964582825.1 of uncultured Enterobacteriaceae bacterium. GTDB lineage: Bacteria > Pseudomonadota > Gammaproteobacteria > Pseudomonadales > UBA5518 > CAZOUC01. The sequence goes on from CAZOUC010000357.1 coordinate 2,105, forward strand.
TTGGATCAGCGACGACGAACTGGTAGCGGCGATGCGGCCCCTGATCGACCAGGGCCTGGTGGACCTGCTGTGGCAGAAGTACCTGACTCTGGAGAGCGTCGATCGCTACCGCAGCCCGCGGGAGTGCGAAGCGCCCGAGCGTCGAGTTCAGCCGCCGGCCTGATCCGTCGGGCGCCGATCGAACCAGGGCCGTGCCCGTTCCAGCTGGCCCGCCAGCCGAAACAACGTGCCCTCGTCGCCGTAGGGTGCCGTGAACATGACGCCGACCGGCAGGCCGGGCTCGGTCCAGAACAGGGGAACCGACATGCTCGGGCACCCGGTCACGTTATCGATCGGTGTGAACGCCGCGTAGTTGAAGTTGCGCCGCGCCGCCTCGCGCAGGGCGTGGCGCCACAGGGCGCGGATCGGCAGGCGGCTCATGATCGCCATCTGGACGCGTTCGACCGGCGTCGGCAGCAGTTCGCCGAGCCGGGGCGGCGGTCCATTGAGGGTCGGTGTGAGCACCAGGTCGTAGGGTTCGCGCCAGGCCGCGAGCTGGCGTGCGATCCGGTACAGTTCGGCACGCGCCGTGACGTAGGCGTCGGCGCGCAGCGAGCGCCCGATCTGCGCCAGGAACCAGGTCTGCTGTTCGAAGTCGTGACGCCGGGGCGGCCGGCCGACCAGATGCTGCAAGCCGAACACCGTGCTGGCGGTCTCGGCGGCCACCACGGTCAGGAAGGCCTCGCGCAGCAGCACCCAGTCGATACCCCGGGGATGTTCCTCGACCACCTCGTGACCGAGATCCTGCAGCAGCCCGGCGGCATCCGCGATGGCGTCAGCAGCGCCGGCCGGAGCGCCCTCGGCCAGCATGGGTTCGGCGCTGAAGGCGATGCGCAGACGCGCCGGGTCCCGTCCGACCTCCTCGAGATAGGGCCGCTCCGGCGCCGGTGCGTCGAACGGTGCGCCGAGGTCCCGGCCGTGCGTGGCGTCCAGCGCCGCGGCGGAATCGCGCACGCTGCGGCTGACCACGTGCTCGCAGACCAGTCCGGCCCAACCCTCGGCGAGGTCGGGGCCCAACGGCACCCGGCCCCGGCTGGGCTTCAGGCCGAACAGGCCGTTGCAGCTCGCCGGAATGCGGATCGAACCGCCGCCGTCGTTGGCGTGCGCGAAGGGCACGATGCCTGCGGCCACTGCGGCCGCGGAGCCGCCCGAGGAGCCGCCCGCCGAGTGCTCCGTATTCCAGGGATTGCGGGTCGGACCCCACAGTTCCGGTTCCGTGGTCGGCAGCAGGCCGAGCTCCGGTGTGTTGGTCTTGCCGATGATCACCAGTCCGGCGCGCAGGTAGCGGCTGGCCAGCTCGCCGTGATGGTCCGGGACGAAGTC
>CAZOUC010000358.1:0-3466 GCA_964582825.1 uncultured Enterobacteriaceae bacterium
CTGGTAGCGCAGCCAGGTGTCGAACTCCTCGTTGCTCGGCGCGGTGTGACGGCCATCGACCATGAACGGTCCGTAGATCGCCAGGCGCGCGTCGGCGGCAAGGTGGCGGCCCAGACCCTCGAACATCGCTTCGACTTCGGGCCAGTGCATGATGTGCAGGGTGTTGGCCGAGAACGCGGCATCGCAGCCGGACACCGGCCACTCGCGCCAGTTCACGTCGAGCTCGACCGGCTCGGGCAGGTTCGGCGCCGGCTGCTCGGCGAGCCAGGCACGAATACCCGGCAGGTGCGGCGCGCAGTCGCTGCACTGCCACTCGAGCTGCGGCAGGGCCGGGGCGAAGTACACGGCGTGCTGGCCGGTACCGCTGCCGATTTCGAGCACCCGCCGGACGGTCGCGAACGCCTCGCGCAGGTGCTGCAGGATGGGCTCCCTGTTGTTCTCGCAGGCCTGGCTGAACGGCTTCACACGGCCCCCGGGGTGGCATTGGCCTGTGTATCATACCGCGGCAAAGTCTCGGGAATGACGCGCATGATTCGCTCGAACCCAGGGGCCGGCAGTCGCTGGATCGCGGCGCTCGCCACCGCCGCTCTGGCAACGCTGCTCGGCGCCTGTACCGTCAATCCGGTCACCGGCGAACAGGAGCTCGGCCTGGTCAGTCCGGCCCAGGAGCGGGCTATCGGCGAGCAGCAGTACGGACCGAGCCAGCAGAGCCAGGGCGGACCTTACGTGATCGACCCGGCCCTGAGCGACTACGTGTCCCGGGTCGGTCAGCGCCTCGCCGCGGTCAGCGACCGTCCGGAGCTGCCCTACGAGTTCGTCGTGCTCAACAGCACCGTGCCCAATGCCTGGGCTCTGCCCGGTGGCAAGATCGCCATCAATCTCGGCCTGTTGCTGGAACTGGACAACGAGGCCGAGCTGGCCGCGGTGCTGAGCCACGAGATCGTCCACGCCGCGGCACGTCATGGCGCGCAGCGCATGGAGCAGGGCATGCTGCTCGGCGCCGGCATGCAGGTGCTCGGCGCGACGCTGCAGAACCAGCCCTACCGCGACGTGATCCTGCAGGGCGCCGGTCTTGGCTCGGCGCTGATCCAGAGCCGCTACAGCCGCGATGCGGAGCTCGAGGCCGACGCCTACGGCATGCGCTACATGGCTGCGGCGGGCTACGACCCGATGGGCGCGGTGACGCTGCAGGAAACCTTCGTTCGCCTGGCGGAAGGGCGGCGCCAGGACTGGCTCAGCGGCCTGTTCGCCAGCCACCCGCCCTCGCAGGCGCGGGTCGACGCCAACCGGCGCCTCGCCACCGAACTCGGGCGCGGCGGCACGCTCGGCGAGGACAGCTACCGGCGCGCCACGGCGGCGCTGCGCCGCGCGGCGCCCGCCTACGAAGCCTACGACGAGGCTCAGCAGGCGCTCGCCGCCGAAGACTACGACCGCGCGCTGCGCCTCGCGGACCGCGCCATCGACGGCCAACCGGAACAGAGCCTGTTTCACGAACTGCGCGCCGTGGCACTGCTCAGCCGCGACGACGAGCGCGCCGCCCTGCGCGCGCTGAACCAGGCGCTGAACTACAACCCGCGCTTCTACCGCCACCACCTGCTGCGCGGCATGCTGCACAAGCGCCTCGGGGACAACGCGGAAGCCGAGCGCGACCTGCGTACGGCCAACGAGCTGCTGCCCACGGCCCAGGCCACCTACGCGCTCGGCGAACTGGCGCTGGCGCGCGGCGATCGCCGCACCGCGGCGGGCCACTTCCAGCAGGTGGCCAACAGCAACTCGCCGCTGGCGCCGGCGGCACGCGAACAGCTGCAGCGCATGCAGTGGTCGCAGTGAACACCACGACGGCGCTCGCCGCCTGCCGCCAGATCCGCCGCATCCACGAAGTCCTCGGCCGGGCCGTGGCCTGGCTGACCCTGGCGATAATGATCGTCACCTGCATCGTCGTGGTGCTGCGTTACGGCTTCGGCATCGGCTCGATCGGCCTGCAGGAATCGGTGATCTACCTGCACGCGACCGTGTTCATGCTGGGCGCGGCCGTCGCGGTGCAGCGCGACGCGCACGTGCGCGTCGACATCTTCTACCGGCGCTTCGATCCGCGGCGCAGGGCCCTGGTGGACCTGCTCGGCGCGCTGCTGTTTCTGCTGCCGCTCAGCCTGTTCATGCTGGTCTGGTGCTGGGACTACGTCATGGCGTCCTGGCAGATCCGCGAAGGTTCGGCCGATGCCGGCGGACTGCCCGCGGTATTCCTGGTCAAGACCCTGATTCCCGTCACCGCCGTGCTGCTTGCCGTGCAGGCACTCGTCGAGGTGGCGATGAACGGCCTGCGGCTCGCCGGCTTCGATCCGGAGCCCGGCGACCAGGCGGGGCAAAGCCAGGGTGTCTGAACTGATGGCACTGCTGATGTTCGCGGTCGTCTGCCTGGCGCTGATGGCCGGCTACCCGGTGGCCTTCACGCTGGCGGGCGTGTCGTTGATCTTCGCCGCGATCGGCACGCTGACGGGTCTGTTCGACGCCTCCTACCTCGCAGCCTTTCCGAGCCGCCTGTACGGCATCATGAGCAACACCACCCTGATCGCCGTGCCGCTGTTCGTGCTGATGGGCGTGATGCTCGAGAAATCGCGCATCGCCGAGCGCCTGCTCGAGACCATGGGCATGCTGTTCGGTCGACTCCGCGGTGGCCTCGGCATTTCGGTGGTGATCGTCGGCATGCTGCTGGCCGCGAGCACCGGTATCGTCGGTGCCACGGTGGTGACGATGGGCCTGATCTCGCTGCCGACCATGCTGCGCCTCGGCTACTCGCCGGCGCTGGCCTGCGGCACGATCTGCGCCACCGGCACCCTGGGCCAGATCATCCCGCCGTCGATCGCCCTGGTGCTGCTCGGCGACATCCTGTCGAGCGCCTACCAGCAGGCGCAGCTCGCGCAGGGCGTATTCAATCCGAAGACCGTGTCGGTCGGCGACCTGTTCGTCGGCGCGCTGCTGCCCGGCCTGCTGCTGGTCGTGCTCTACATCGCCTACCTCGCCGGTCACGCGCTGCTGCGCCCTGAACACGCCCCGGCGGTGCCGCGCGAGCACGCCGGCGAGGCGGTGCCCTGGGGGGAAATGCTCAAGGGCCTGCTGCCACCGGCGGTGCTGATCGTGGCGGTGCTCGGCTCGATCCTGGTCGGTGCCGCGACGCCGACCGAGGCGGCGGGTGTCGGCGCCGGCGGCGCGACCCTGCTGGCCCTGCTGTACGGCGGCCTGGACCGCGAGCGCCTCAAGGACGTGTGCTCGGCGACGCTGAACGTCACCGCAATGGTGTTCACGATCCTCATCGGCGCCGCGGTGTTCTCGCTGGTGTTCCGCGGCTACGGGGGCGATGCGCTGCTCGAGGAATTCTTCATGCAGATGCCCGGCGGCGTGGTCGGCGCGACGCTGGTGGTGATGGTCGTGATCTTCCTGCTCGGCTTCATCCTCGACTTCATCGAGA
>CAZOUC010000359.1:0-3451 GCA_964582825.1 uncultured Enterobacteriaceae bacterium
GCTGTTCCTGTGGCGCATCGGCTACGTGTCGCTGGTCCTGCTGGCGGGGACCTTCGGCCTGTTCCTGTGGCAGCAGGGTCAGGGCTCGAGCATCGAGGAAGCGCGCACGGTCGCGGTCAACACCCTGGTGATGTTCGAGATCTTCTACCTGTTCAATTCACGCTACATGACCGCGCCGGTGCTGAACCGCGACGGACTGCTCGGCAATCGCTACGTGCTGTACGCGGTCGGTCTGCTGCTGCTGTTCCAGCTGGCCTTCACCTACGCGCCCCCGCTTCAGGTCTTGTTCGGCACGGCGCCGCTGGATGCCGAGGTGTGGCCGCGCATCATCCTGGTCGCGAGCAGCGTCCTGTTGATCGTCGAGCTGGAAAAGGCCCTGGTACGCCGCTGGCTCCCCACTCGCAATGCCGACGAGGACTGAGACGTCGGCGTGGCTTGCCCTGTCCGCCCGCCAAACAGAAAGGGCTGCCCGAGAGCAGCCCTTACGTTGCGGTCGCCCGGACTCACTTGTCGCGGAAGTGCATTTCCTGCAGCAGAGAAGATCCCATCACGGTGCGGTACTCGGCTCGATTGCCGCTGCGCTCCACCATCGATTCAATCGATTCCTTTTTCCACTTGCGGAATTCCTCGTAGCGCTTGTCGCCGACCTCGGCGCTCGGAATGTCCTCCGACACCGTGATCAGGTAAAGGTCCGGTTCGCCGTGTCGACTGTGCACGTTCATGAGGACCATGTAGTCCTTGATCCAGCCCTTCGACTTGGCGAACTCCTGGTTCTTGCGCCATTCGTCTGCGAGCCAGTTGGCGTAGGCCCAGCCGCCGCCGTCCTTCAGTTGAATGGCACCGACGTCCCAGTAGTTGCCCATTTTCATGGGCCATTCGTCGTCGGCCACGGCGGCCGGTGTCATGGTGACGGCAAGGCACAGAGCGCATGCGGCTGCCGCGTTGATGAACATCGTTCTCATTGTTGGTTCTCCTGGCGGTATATGCTGGGCAGGACGCCCAGTCCGCCGGACCTTAACACCGTGCCTGGTGCGGGCACAGGCAAACGGGATAGGCAGAATCAATTGGTCTAAGCTGCCCAACCGTTAGCTCGCTTACTTATGGTTAGCTGCACCCGGGCGGCGTCTCCGTCATAATGGCGCGCCCATCCCCACGAGGCATTGCCGACTTCATGCTGTTACCCGCCGCTGCCGTTCTTGTCGGACTCATGCTCCTGATCTGGGGCGCGGACCGCTTCGTCGAAGGCGCGGCGTCGGCAGCGCGGCATTTCGGCATGCCGCCACTGCTGATCGGCATGGTGATCGTCGGCTTCGGCACCTCGGCGCCGGAGATGGTGGTGTCCGCGCAGGCGTCGCTGCAGGGCAATCCGGCCATTGCGCTCGGCAATGCCTACGGCTCGAACATCACCAACATTGCGCTGATCCTCGGCGTGACGGCGCTGATCAGCCCGATCGCGGTGCAGTCGAAGGTGCTGCGCAAGGAGCTGCCCATCCTGCTCGGCGTCACGCTGCTGTCCGCCTGGCAGATCTGGGACCTGACGGTCACCGCGACCGAGGCCTGGGTGCTGCTGGGGGCCTTCGTGCTGCTGATGGGCTGGTCGATCTGGCAGGGCCTGCGCAAGGACGTCGACACGCTCGGCAGCGAGGTCGAGCAGGAAATGAACGTCCGCCGCATGGCCCTCAAGCCCGCACTGATCTGGCTGGTCTTCGGCCTGCTGCTGGTGGTGCTGAGCTCGCGCCTGCTGGTCTGGGGTGCCGTCGAGATCGCCCGCGCGGCAGGCGTCAGCGACCTGGTCATCGGCCTGACCATCATTGCCATCGGCACGTCGCTGCCGGAACTGGCTTCATCGGTGATCGCGGCCCGCAAGGGCGAGCACGACCTCGCTTTTGGCAACGTGCTCGGTTCGAACCTGTTCAACACGATGGCCGTGGTCGGCATCGCCGGTGCGATTCAGCCGATCGGCGTCGCACCGGAAGTGCTGCACCGCGACCTGCTGATGATGGTGGCCCTGACCCTGGTCCTGCTGCCCTTCGGCATCGGCTTCAAGGGGCAGGGTCGCATCAACCGCGCAGAAGGCTCGGCGCTGCTCGCCTCCTACCTGGCCTACATGGCCTGGCTCGGCTACTCGACGCTCGCCTGAGGCTCACTCCAGCAGGCTGCGCAGCATCCAGGCGGTTTTCTCGTGGACTTCCATCCTCTGGGTGAGCAGGTCCGCCGTGGGCTGGTCGCTGGCGGCCTCGACGATCGGGAACACCTGTCGCGCCGTGCGGGCGGTGGCTTCCTGCGCCTTGACCAGGTGCCGGATCATATCCTGTGCGCTCGGTACCCCTTCGACTTCCTCGATGCTCGCCCGTGCGACGTATTCCTTGTAGGTACCCGGCGCCGGGTATCCGAGGGCGCGGATCCGCTCGGCGATCTCGTCGAGCGCCTGCCACTGCTCGGTGTACTGCTCCATGAACATCTGGTGCAGGCTGTTGAACATCGGTCCGGTGACGTTCCAGTGGAAGTTGTGCGTCATCAGGTACAGGGTGTAGCTGTCCGCGAGCAGACGGGACAGGCCGTCGGCGATTTTGCCGCGGTCCTCTTCGCTGATGCCGATGTCGATACGTGGTGATGCGCTGGCGTTCATGGCTTCCTCCCGTTCTGTGGGTGATCGTCGCGGCCGTTCATTCGGGCCACCACACTCTACGCTTTACAGACTAATACAGGCGCCAGGTTCGATAAATCAAAACAATCTGCACGAATCGTTCTGCTTTACTGATCGCCATGTGGCCGGTATTTCTGCCCGCAAAAGCCGACCGGGCCGGCCACAGCCGTATAATCGGGAGCGGAAACGGCAGTAACGGAACCACCATGGACAAGCCCCCGCGTCGAACCGACATCATCCAGCTGCGCCGCCTGCTGCGCCGCCTGGATCGCGCGCACACCGGCGACGAGTCCCGCTGCGCGGCCTGTGGGCTGCAGCAGCTGGCGATGCAGCTCGTCGACGAGATCGAGCTGCAGTCGGAGCGGGCGCAGCGTGACGAACTGCGGCCCGGTGCCGCGAGCGTGATCCTCGCGATCGAGTCGGTCATCGCCGCAATCTACGCGCTCGGCGTCGAGGACGCCGACGAGCAGGGCCGGGTGATGCAGGCGCTGCTCGACTACATCGGCGACGTCAGCCTCGACCTGCTGGCGCAGGACGCCATGGCCCAGGAGGGCGAGGCGCCGGCGAGTGCACCGGCGCCAAGCACCTCGCGACGCAGCGGCTCGCTTCACTAGGCACCTTCACCAGGCACCTCAAGCTTCGGCCGGCGCGGCCGTTACAGGCTCTGTAGGGGTCGATGACACCCCGGACTGCCGTGACGGTGCCGATGCAGATCGCCGCTTCCAGCCTGACCCTGAACAGCCTGCGCTTTGCCGCCGAAACGGAGCGACGTGACATCCGCCTGGGGCCGACGCCAGCACCGGG
>CAZOUC010000360.1:0-3428 GCA_964582825.1 uncultured Enterobacteriaceae bacterium
CCTGGGTCTTGCAGACCGGGGCCGCATCGCCGTCGGCGCGAGCGCCGACCTGCTGCTGCTGGACCCGGTGACGACCACCCTGAACCACGTGTTCTGCAACGGCCGGGCGCTGCTGCGGAACGGCGACATCACCGTGCCCGAACTGGGCTGAACGAGGACAAAGACGATGAAAACGAACCAGCTTTTCGCCCGCAGCCCCATTGCCATGGCCGTCGCGGTCGCTGCACTTGGTCTGTCCATGCCCCTGCAGGCGCAGGAAGCGGACAGTGAATCGATGATGGAAGAGGTGATCGTCACCGGCACCCACATCAAGGGCCTGGACCTGAAAGGGGCCACCAAGGTGGTCCAGATCAGCCGGGAGGAGATCGCCGAATCCGGGGCCGAGGGCCTCGGTGAGTTGATGCAGGACCTGACCATCACCGGCGGCGGCGCCGGTACCTTCACGACCTCGACGGCCGGGGCGCTGTCCTCGGACACGCCGGTCGGTTCGAGCAGCGTGTCGCTGCGGGGCCTCGGCACCGGCTCGACGCTGACCCTGATCAACGGCCGCCGCGCCTCGGTCAGTTCCTTCGCCAACGGCCAGGCCAGCTTCATTGACATCAATGCGATTCCAGCGGCCGCCGTCGAACGCATCGAGGTGCTGCCGAACGGCGCGTCGGCGACCTACGGCGCCGACGCGGTGGCCGGCGTGGTCAACTACGTGCTGCGCGACGATTTCGACGGTCTCGAGATTTCCGCGTCGTACGGCGATTCCACCGCCGGCTCGGACAACAGTCGCCAGAACGTGAACCTGCTGTTCGGCACCGGCAACGAGCAGCACCGGTTCATGGCGATTCTCGACTACTTCGAGCGCGACCCCCTGTTCGATCGCGATCGCGCCATCAGCCGCGAATCGGTCCGGCCCAGCCAGCAGGGCTTCTACCCGTCGTTCAACGACCTGTTCTTCATGTTTTTCGACCAGACCGAGGAACCCCAGGACGGCGGCTGCGCGGCGGACGAGTTCGGCTCCGGCAATTTCGGTGAGTTCTGCGAAGTGGACGTCAACGAGTTCACGTCGGTGCTCGACGAGTACGAGAGCCTGGGCGGTGTCATGACCTACCAGTTCCAGGTCAACGAGCGCATGCGCTGGTTCAATGAGCTGATGTTCCAGCGTACCGATGCCAATGGCACCAGTTCGCCGGCGAACTTCTCGCGCGCGCCGGTCGACCCCGAGAGTCCGCTGTGGCCGCAGGCTTTGATCGACGACATCGTCGAGGAAGGCAGCTTCGAGGGCGTGACGGACTTTTCCGACTACTACGGTTTCCCGATCTTCGCCTGGGGTAAATTCCCGGAGCCGCGTGCCGTCACCCGCGAGTCGGAAACGCTGCGTTTCGTCACCGGGCTCGAGATCGAACTCGACGACGGCTGGAGCCTGGAGACCGGCCTGACCTACGGGCGGGACGAATCGGAACAGCGCGGCATCAGCGGGCTGGTAATCGCCGAGGCCTTCTACAACGCGAATCTCGGCAACCTGTGCACCGACGGCAGCACGGTCGAGCGCTGGGACGTCAACCTGGTCCGGCCGAGCGCCAGCTTCGTCGGCGAGACCTGCGAGGACCAGGGCAAGACGACGCTGTGGTACAACCCCTTCGGTGGGCAGGAGCAGCAGGCCGACGGCATCGACGAGGCGATACGCACGACCGCGCAGCGCAGCGGCGAGTCGGAGCTGTGGGCGATCGACGCGGTGGCTTCGGGTCCGGCCTTCGAGTTCAACGGCCGGACCGTCCAATCGGCGGTCGGCTTCGAGTACCGCCACGAGGAGGTGATGGACGTGCCCTCGGGCGTCGCGGTCGCGACCACCTTCAACCCGGAGCCGGTGCTCGGCTTCAGCTCGACCTCGGCCGACGCGGAACGCGATCAGTGGGCGGTGTTCGGCGAGCTGTACGTGCCGCTGGCGGACAACGTCGAGCTGCAGCTGGCGGGCCGCTATGACGACTACGACAGCTTCGGCAGCGACTTCAACCCGAAGGTCGCGCTGCGCTGGCAGGTCGCCGACCCCCTGATCCTGCGTGCCAACTGGTCGACGTCGTACCGGGCGCCGTCACTGGCGCAGGTCGGTGCCGGCACGCTGCTGAGTTCGTACCGCGTCGACTGCTCCGCCACGCCGGGCGCCTGCGACGGCGACCCCGGTGCCGAAGGCGAGGCGCTGCTGTCCGAGGACGTCGCCAATGACAATCTCGAGCCGGAAACCGCGGACACCTACGGCTTCGGCCTGGTGTTCCAGCCGACCGAGGACATCGACCTGACCGTCGACTTCTGGGAGATCAACTACGACAACGTGATCGGCATCGACGAGGACGACTTCATCCGCCGGGCGCTGGCGGGCCAGTACCCGGTGGTCGGCGAGGGTGAACTGCCGACGGGCTCGCCGGGGCTGGAAGTCGCCGGCGGCTTCGTCATCGACGCGCACTTCGAACTCAGCAACCTTGGTTTCGAGGACGTCCGCGGGGTCGACTTCACCTACACCCAGTACGTCGATGTCGGGCCGGGCAGGCTGGCGCTGCTCGCCGATGCGACCTATCTCGACGAGTACAAGCGCCAGTCCTCACCGGCGTCGCCGGTCATCGACGAGGCCGGCGAGTACACCTACCCGCAGTGGCTGCTCAACGGCAAGGTCCGTTACCGCTGGGATCGCTGGTCGACCTCGCTGACCATGCGCTACACCGACAGCTACCGGGACGACCCGTCGCCACGGGTACTCGAAGCGGTCGGCCTGCCCGCCGACGCCGACGTCAAGGTCGACGACTGGACCGTCTGGGACATCAGCGCCAGTTACGATTTCAGCGACGACAGCTACGCGCAGTTGACGGTACGTAACCTGACTGACGAGGAACCGCCGCTGGTGCTCGGTACCGGTGCCAACGTCGATCACATCAACCACGACTCGATGGGGCGCTTCATCACCCTGCGTCTCACGCATCGCTTCTGATGCGCTCGCTGCTGAATGCGGCACTGCTGGCCGTGCTGCTCGCGCTGGCCACGCCGGCGCGGGCGGACGGCAGCCTGGTCATCGTCGGCGGGGCGCTGCGCGACGACAATCACGACGTGTACCGGGCCCTGCTCGACGCCATGCCGGAAACGGGTCGCCTGGTTATCGTGCCGGTCGCCAGTGGACGGCCCTGGCGCACGGCGCAGGCCTTCGCGCAGAACGCGGTGCGTCACGGCGCCGCCGCCGAGCGCATCGAACTGTTCCCGCTGGCGGTGCGCGACGACACGTCGACCGAGGACGTCGACGAGAGTGCCTGGGCTGACCATGCCTGGAACGCGGAACTCGTCGACCAGCTCGGCGAGCCGGCCGGATTCTGGTTCACCGGCGGCGACCAGATGCGTATCGTCGAGACCCTGCGGGACGCCGACGGCCGCGAATCGCCGCTGCATCGTAAGTTCTT
>CAZOUC010000361.1:0-3376 GCA_964582825.1 uncultured Enterobacteriaceae bacterium
CTGGGCGAGGGCGATGGCCGTGACTGGTCGCCGCTGCGGGTGACCGTCGACGACGGTCCGGACCAGTCGGGCTGGTGGATCCGCCACGGCGACTTCGTCCTGACGGTGACCTCGACCGCCCGGCACGGTCCGCCGCAGTCCCTGCAGCATCCCTCACCCCTGGCGACGGCGCGCCCCGGCCACAGCTGGCTGGAGGCAGCGCGGCCGGGCTGACAAGCGCCGTGCGAGGAGGCACCATAGGGCTTCCACGCAGGACGGCCGGTAATTGGCATGCGCGACTCGGCCCGGCAGGCCGCCACCGCAGCGGGATCTGACCCCGGCCCGCGAGGCGCCTGGCGCCGGGTCCGCCGCTGGCTGCTCGCGCCTGCCGCGCTGGCCCTGCTGCTCTCCCTGCTCGTACACGTCGCCATGATCGCTTTCGGACCGTGGCACAGCATGCCCGCTGTCATCGACACGCGGTCCGGCGGCATGCGTGTGGCGCTGGTGCAGCCGCCATCCCCGGAACCGCTGGCGCAGCCGCCGCTTGCCATGCCGGTGCAGGAGACCGCGCCGGAGCCGCTCGGTCCGCCCGTCGACGTGACGGAGCCCGACATACCCGAGCCGGATCCGGCCGCCGCGCCGGAACGCGTGGCGGCATCGGCCGCCGTGCCACCGCCTCCGGCACGCGCCGCTGCCGAGCCGGCCCCCGCGGTCGTCGCCGTTGCGGGCCTGACGCCGTCGCTCGCCAGGCCGGCATCCCGCGAGCCGCAGCCGGTCCCCGAACCGGTGTCGGCCCCCGTCACGCCGGAGGACTTCGAGCAACTCGCCGAGCGGCTGCGTCACCGCCTCGAGGACGGCCTCGCCACGGCCGGCGAGCGCTTCGAACTGGAGCAGGACGGGCGGCGCTTCGAGGCACGGGTCACGCCAGCCGACCGGGCCCGCGCCGCGCTCGTCGAGGTGAGCACCGTTTCCGAGGGCCTGGAAATCGCCACGACGCTGTCGTTCCGGCGCGTCGCGCTGGCTCATTTCGCCAAGCTCGTGGATCGCTGGGACCGGGACCTGATGCTGGCCGACGACGAGGTGGTCGGTCGCTTCCATGCCAACTCGTCGATCAGCGTGTCCGCCCGACGCGGCAGCGCGCCGCGTTTCGCAGGTCCGGTTTCGGTAAGCCGCGGCGTAAGAGTCGACGGCGTCTACCGGCGCGACGAACTGTTCCCGGAAGGCCTGGAGACCCGCGCCCCGCGCGTCGCGTTTCCGGAACGCGCCGTCAGCGAGGCGGTCCTGTCCGGGCTCGGCGAGCGGGTCCGGCGTTTCGACCGGGACGCCGAAATCGAATTCCTGGCGCACGGCGCCTATCGGTGGCGCTACCGGCCGGACGATCCGTGGAACTCCGAGCGCCTGCCGGACGAGCGGCTGATGGCGCTGGCTGGCGGCGAGGGTGTCACCCTGAGCGTGCGCGGTGTCCTGCGTGGCCGGGTGCTGGTCTACGCGCGGCAGAGCATCGTCATCGCGGGCAGCCTGAGTTACGCGCGCGACCCGCGGCTCATTCCAGCATCGAGTGATCTGCTCGGACTGTTCGCCGACCGCAAGGTGGAGATCGCGGAACCGGATGTGACCGGCCCCGGCGACCTGGTGGTCGAGGCGGCGGTCTACGCGGGCGAACGATTCCGTGTCCGTCGCTCGCAGGTGCGGCGCCAGGGCCTGCTGCAGATCTACGGCAGCCTCGTCGCCGGGACGGTGGCGGCAACGGAACCGCGTTACGCGTCGTCGGTGCACTTCGACCCCCGCTTCACCGGCCGCCTGCCGGCCGAGTTTCCCAACAGCAACCGCTTCGAACTCGCCACCTCGGACGGGGTGTGGCGACCGCGGTGAATCCGTCACCCCGGCGCGCGCGTACCCGTTGCGCTCCGTTGGACAGGTGACACACCAATGCTGACGACTGCCCTTTTGCTCACCGCGGCCCTGTTCGGCACAATGCTGTTCTTTTCCTTCTTCATGGCGCCGCTGATCTTCACAAAACTCGAGGCGGACACGGCCGGGCGCTTCATTCGTGCCGTCTTTCCCTGGTACTACGTCGTGCTGCTGGTACTCGCTGCCGCCGCCGGCACGCTGCTGCTGTGGGTCGACCCACGCTCGGCCACGCTGCTGCTGGTCTCTGCCGGTCTCGCGCTGCTGGCGCGGCAGGTGCTGATGCCGACCATCAACGCCTGCCGGGATCGCGCTCTCGCCGGCGACACGCGTGCCGAGGGCCGCTTCAACCGACTCCATCGCCTGAGTGTGGTGATCAACTTCGTACAGCTCGCCGGCGTGACGGCCGTGCTCGTGCTGCTCGCGCGCGTGTGACACCGCAAGCCGGCGACCTCTGGTTCCTGCCGCTCGGCGGCTGCGGCGAAATCGGCATCAACTGCAATCTCTACGGCCACGACGGCGCCTGGCTCGCCGTGGACTGTGGCATCGGTTTCGAGCGCACAGCCGGCCGCACCCGGATAATCGCGCCGATCGTGGACTTCATCGCCGCCCGCCGCGACCGCCTTTGCGGCCTGCTGATCACGCACGCGCACGAAGACCATGTCGGCGCCGTCGCCGACCTGTGGCCTGAATTGCGCTGCCCGGTTTACTGCACGGCGTTCACGGCCGCCATATTGCGCCGCAAGCTGGCCGAGGCCGGACTGCTGCAGCGCGTGCCCCTGCAGGTCGTCGAGGCCGGCGCGCATCAGCAGCTGGGCCCCTTTGCGATCGACTGGCTGGACATCACCCACTCGACGCCGGAGTCGCAGGCGCTGCTGATACGTACGCCCGTCGGCACGGTGTTCCATACCGGCGACTGGAAACTGGATCCGGACCCGCTGATCGGTGCGGAACTCGATCGCCAGGCCTTCGCGCGCCTGGGTGACGCTGGCGTACTGGCGATGGTCTGCGATTCGACGAACGCCCTGGTCGATGGGCACTCGACGAGCGAGGGCGAGCTGTTTCCGGCGCTGCATCGCGCGGTCGTGGACGCGCCGGGGCGGGTCGTCGTCGGCTGCTTCGGCAGCAACGTGGCCCGCCTGCATACCCTGATGAACGTGGCGGAGGCGACCGGGCGCCACGCGGGCCTGCTCGGCCGGTCACTGCGCAACTACTACCGGGCCGCCCGATCTGCTGGCCTGTGGCGCCATCGCCGGGAGTTCATCGTCGCCGACCACCTCGGGTACCTGCCGCGTGCCGAGGTGCTGGCTGTCGCCACCGGCAGCCAGGGTGAGCCGGGTTCATCGCTGCCGCGGCTCGCCGCCGGCAATCACCCGGCCCTCGAGCTGGAAGAGGAGGACACCGTGATCATGAGCGCCCGCGCGATTCCGGGCAACGAGGCGCCGCTCGAATCCCTGTACCGGCGACTGCGCGCGCTGGGCGTGCGGCT
>CAZOUC010000362.1:0-3372 GCA_964582825.1 uncultured Enterobacteriaceae bacterium
ATCGGTCTACTTCGGCCCGCTCGGCGACGCGCTGGACGGCTGCAACGGCGCCGTCAGCGCCACCACGATCGCGATCCAGGGCTCGGTCGACATCGACCTGTGCGTCAACGAGGTCGGGTATGCGGCACCCTGCTGAGCGCGCGGGCTTCACGCTCGTCGAGCTGGTGATCGGCATCGCCCTGATCGGCAGCGTGGTCGCGCTGCTCGTGGCGCTGGTCTACCCGCAGCTGCTGCGCAGCGCCGACCCGTTGCTGATCCAGCGCGCGGCCGCGCTCGGCCAGTCCCTCGCGGAGGAGGTGCTGGCCAAACCCTTCGACGAGCTGACCCCGCTCGGTGGCGTGCCGCCCTGCAACCCCTGCAGCGCGACCCTCGGACCCGATGCTGGCGAGCTCGGCCGGGAAGACTTCGACGACGTCGACGATTTCAACCTCTACTGCGGCAATCCGGGTGACCGCTTCGCCGTCGAGAATGCCCTGGGAATCGCGCCGGACGACTACGGCAGTTTCAGCATCCGCGTCTGCGTCGACTATGACGGCGACTACGACGGGGTCGCCGACACCGACAGCAATGCCAAGCTGGTGACCATCGACGTGTGGCCACCGAGCGAGCGCAGCGGCGCGGTCCGCTTCCAGTTCTACCGGGGCAACTTCTGATGCGGCGGCCGCCGGCGGGCTTCACGCTGATCGAGCTGGTCGTGACGGTGGTGTTGCTCGCCTTCGGCGCGCTCGGGATCAGCCAGTTTCTCGCTCGCGTCGCCGAGACCTACGTGGCCGTGTCCCAGCGCGAGTCGACGACCCAGGTCAGTCGCATCGCCGTCGAGCGCATCAGCCGCGAGCTGCGGCGCGCGCTGCCGGGCAGCATCCGCGTGAGCGGCGATGCGACGAACCAGTGTATCGAGTTTCTGCCCATCGAGGCCTCGAGCCGCTACCTGGACCTGCCGCTGACGGCGCCGGCAGTGAGCTTCCAGGCGGCGGATTTCCCGTTCACGCCGCGCGCCGGCGTCGACTACTACGTGGCCGTTTATACCCTCGACCCGGTCGAGGTGTATGCCACCGCTTCGGCGAACATCACCGCGCTGGATGACGTTGCTGCCGTGGACGGCGACAACCAGCGTCAGGTCAACCTGGCTGCACCGCACCAGTTCGCCGCGGATTCGCCGGCACAGCGCTTTTTCATTGTCACGGAACCGGTGAGCTTCTGTGCCAGGGCAGGGGCGCTGACGCGGCACGCGGAATACGGCTTCGAAGCAAGCCAGCCCCTGCCGCCGGGCGGGGGCGTATTGCTGGCCGAGCAGATCCAGTTGCTCGACGGCGCCACGGCGGTCACGGCCTTCGCCTTCGCGCCGCCGACGATCCGGCGGGCAGGGCTGGTGAGCCTGGATTTCCGGTTCCTGGTCAGTGCGGTCGAAGACGAGTGGGTACGGGTGAGTCATGAGATCTTCGTGCGCAATACGCCCTAGACAGCGCGGCAGCGCCGTGCTGACGGCGGTGTTCGTGCTGATCGTCGCCGGTCTGCTGGGCGCGGCGATGGTGCGCCTGTTGCGCAGCGGGGAACTGGCGATCGCGCTCGAGGTGGTCTCGGTGCGCGCACTGCACGCCGCCGAGAGCGGCGCTCAGCGCAAGCTCAACGAGGTGCTGCTCGGCAGCGGGCCTGCCGCCTGTGCCGGTGTCGACAGCTGGACCTGGCCGGCATCCACGGTGCTCGATGGCTGCAGCGCCACGGTAGACTGCCGCAGTTTCGTCACCGGTACCGGCGAGACCTTCATCGAGCTCAGCAGCACCGGCCAGTGCGGCGCCGGCGAGCAGCTTGCCTCGCGCACCGTCGACGTACAGGTCCGCCTGTGAACGGCCCGACCGACGCGCGCCAGTCGGTGCGTTTCATCATGCGCCTGGCAGCGGCGCTGCACCGCTACGGCACGCCGGCCCACCGCCTCGAGGCCGCGCTCGCCGCGACTGCCGAAGAGCTCGGCGTCGCCGGGCAGTTCCTCGTCACGCCGACGTCGATCACGGCGGCCTTCGATATCGACGACGGGCAGGAATCGCGCCTGCTGCGCATCAATTCCGGCGAAACCAACCTCGAGAAGCTGTCGCAGCTCAATGAAGTGATGAGCCGCGTCATCAACCGGCAGGTCGACGTGACGCGCGGTATCGAGGAGATCGGCGTTATCGTCGACGCCGCACCGCGTTACGGCAGCGGGCTGGTGATACCGGCATTCATCGTCATCGCGGCGTCCGCCTGCGTGCTGTTCGGCGGCGGGACATCCGAGATGCTGGCGAGTTCGCTGCTCGGCGCGATGGTGGGTGCCATGTCGGTTCACGCCGCGCCGCGACCGCGCCTGACGCGGGTGCTGCCCGCGCTGGCGGCGCTGCTCGCCAGCGTGCTCGCGGCGCTGCTGACCGAGCCGATGCCTGACCTGTATCCGTTCATCAGTGTCCTGGGGGCGCTGATCGTGCTGATTCCGGGGCTGGCGCTGACCATCGCGATGAACGAGCTCGCCAATGGTCACCTCGTGTCCGGCAGCGCGCGCCTGGTCTACGCGCTGCTGGTGTTCCTGCAGATGGGTCTCGGCCTGGCCGGCGGCGCCATCCTGGTGACCGCGCTCGGCTTCGGCGGCGTGCCCAGCGAGCCGCCGCCGCCGCCGCTGTGGTTGCTGGCCCTGGCCATTCCGGTGGCATCACTCGGCTTCACGGTGCTGTTCCAGGCGCGTCCGGTCGACGGCTGGTGGATTGCGCTCGCCTGCGTGCTTGCCTTCGTGTCGGCGCGGCTCGGCCACCAGCTCGGCGGTTCCGTTTTCGCCGCAGCCTTCGGTGCCTGGACCCTGGGCTGTATCGCCAATGTCGTCGCTCGCCTGCGCGGCCAGCCCAGCGTCATCATGCTGCTGCCGGGCCTGCTGCTGCTCGTGCCCGGCAGCATCGGCTTCCGCTCGGTCGAGGCGCTGACCAGGCAGGACGTGATCTCAGGCATCGAGGCCGGCTTCCTGATGAGCATGACCGCCATGGCCCTGGTCACGGGCCTGCTGCTCGCCAACCTGACCATCGACTCCCGCCGCTCCCTTTGAGGGCTCAGGGGTCGAGGTCGAGGTCCTTGATCTTGCGGGTGAGCGTGTTGCGCCCCCAGCCCAGCAGGTCGGCGGCTTCGGCGCGCCGACCGCCGCTGCGCGCCAGCGCGGCGTCGATGACCGTTCTCTCGAACGCCGGCAGCAAGGTGTCCAGTATGGCCCGCTCGCCGCGGGCCAGGGCCTCGGTGGTCGCGCCTATGGTGTCCTCGACGATACCGAGGTCGATGACCTCGCAGCCGAGCGCCTGGAGGAGCCCGCAGAGGGTGAAGCGGTTGGAGTTGTAGATCTGGCCCGGCCCGAGGGGCTCGCCGGGC
>CAZOUC010000363.1:0-3328 GCA_964582825.1 uncultured Enterobacteriaceae bacterium
GCCGGGCGCCTGCCGCTTCCGCCGGCCCAGGGCCAGCAGGCGGAACCGCTCGGGCGGCTGGTCGAGTTCGTCGAGATGTTGCGCAGCTGGTGTCGCGGGGCCGTCACGGCCCGCCCGGTCGAGGCCTGGCAGGGCGCTGTGCGCGAACTGCTGTCGGCGCTGTTCCGGGAAGACGACGACTGCCAGACCGAGCTTGCCGCGTTGCGTCAGGAGCTCGAACGGCTGGTCGGCTCCTGTCGCCAGGCGGGTTTCACCGAGGACCTCGAGCCGGCGGTGCTGCGTCGGCGCCTGCAGCTGGGTCTGGCAGCGCGGCGCAGCAGCCGGGAATTCGCGACCGGCCAGGTGACCGTCGCGCGCCTGACCGCGGACCGCGCGGTGCCCGCGGAGCTGGTCTGCGTGCTCGGACTCGACGCGGACGCCTTCCCGCGCCAGGCGGAGCCGCCCGCCTGGGACCTGTGCGCCGCCCGCCCGCGGCCCGGCGATCGCAGCAGCCGCAGCGACGATCGCTACCTGTTCCTGGAGACCGTGCTCGCCGCGCGGTCGCAGCTGTACCTGAGCTGGGTCGGGCAGGATGCGCGCAGCGGTGAAGCGCGTGAACCGTCCATCCTGGTTCGCGAGCTGCAGGACTATCTCGCGAGCAGGGGGGCGCAGGTGCCGGTCCGGGACGTTCCGCTGCAGCCGTGGAGCCGGCAGAACTTCGATCCGCAGGCGGGCCCGCCTGGCTACCGCCACGAATGGCTGAGGACCGCCGGCGCTGTCGACGCGCGGCCCTCGCTGCCGCCGCTCGATCGGCCCGTACTCGAGTTCGACGCGCTGCTCGGCTACTTCGAGCGGCCCAGTGCGGAATTCCTGCGGCAGCGGCTCGGCGTGCGCCTGTATGAACACGAGGGGGACAATCCGGACGTCGAGCCCTATGCCGCGGACCCGCTGCTGGAGTGGCAGCTGCGCCATCGCCTGCTGCGGGCCGCGCTGCGGGGCCAGCCTGAAACAACCGCCGTCGAGTGCCTGCGACTGAGCGGCCTGCTGGCACCGGGCTGGTCGGGAGAATCGACGCTGCGCAAGGTCGCCGAAGCGACCCGGGCCCAGCGCGCCGCCTTGCTGGCGCGGTCGGCGCAGCCGGCACGGTCCGCAGCCTTTACGATTGAACTGTCCGGCGCGACCCTGAGCGGCACCCTGCGCGAGCTGCGCGACGACGGCCTGCTGCTGCACTCGGCGTCGAAGAGCTCGGGACGGCAGCGCCTGCGCCTGTGGTTGTCGCACCTGGTCGCTTGCGCCGCGGGCCTGGTCGCCGCTGACAGTCGCCTGCTGCTGCCCGACGCCGTGCTGCGCGCCGGCGCTGTGGACGCGACCGTGGCGCGGCAGCACCTGGCGGACCTGCAGGCCCTGTACCTCGAGGGTCTGCAGCGCCCGCTGCCGCTGTTTCCGAAGAGCGCCTGGCGCTATGTCGAACAGCGGCGCAAGCACGGCGACCGGGCGCGCGCGCTCGCCGCGGTGCGCCGGGATTTCGCCGACGGCTTCGGCGCCAGCAGGGGCGAGGGCGACGACGCTGCGGTACGACGCCTGTTTCCCGAGCCGCAGACCGCGCTGGACGAGGCATTCGAGGCCCTCGCCATGCGCGTTTTCGAACCCCTTGCCGCGGTGATCGAGAGCGAGGCCTACGATGCCTGAACGTCCACTCGACGTCACGACGATGCCGCTGCAGGGCCGGCACCTGATCGAAGCCAGCGCGGGCACCGGCAAGACCTACACCATCGGCTCCCTGGTGCTGCGCGCCCTGCTCGGACACGCAGCGGGCGGCATGGGCGGGGAACGGCGCAAGCTCGAGGAAATCCTGATCGTCACGTTCACGAAGGCCGCCACCGAGGAATTGCGCGGTCGGCTGCAGCAGCGCCTCAGCGAAGCCCTGCGCGGCTTCGCCACCGGTCACAGCGAGGATCCGCTGCTGCATGCGCTGCTCGAGGCCAGCGAGGACCACGGGCGCGACCGGTCCCGCCTGCAGGAGGCCTATCACGCGCTCGACACCGCCGCGGTCTTCACGATACACGGCTTCGCCCAGCGGGTACTGGCGCGCTTCGCGCTCGAGAGCGGCAGCGCCTTCGACGCGGAGCTGGAGCCGTCGCCGAAACCGGTATTGCAGGAGACCGTACTGGACTTCTGGCGTCATGCCCTGCTGCCGCTGCCCGAGCCCGCGCAGGCCTGCCTGCTCGAGCGCTGGCCCACACCGGCGAATCTCGTCGGCACCGTCGACGATCTGCTGCGCCGACACGACCTGCAGTTCGACAACCGTCCGGAGTGCAGCCTGCAGGGACTCGGCGAGGCCCTGGTCGAGCTGGCGAACAGCGGCTCCGACCGCGTCGACGCCGTGCAGGAAGCCACTGACCAGGCCACCCTGCTCACGGCCGCGCAGCGCGAGCTCGACGCGCTGACCACGATGCTGCGCGGCCGACGGCTCGACTGGAAGCTGCTGGAACAGGTGGCGCGCTGGAACGCCCGCGGGAGCATCTACGGCGCGCGGGATCCGCGGCGCCTGCCAGCGGACTGGGCGGGCTTTCGCTTCGCGGCCGAAGCGACGGCGCTGCGCGACGGACTGCAGGCCCGCTTGCTGGCCGACGCGGTCGAGTTCGTGCGACACCGGCTGGACGAGCGCAAGCGGCAGCTGCGCCGCTTCCGCTTCGACGACCTGCTGCAGGACCTGGATCATGCGCTGCAGGGCCCCGCCGGAGAGCGGCTGGCGGCCGAGCTGCGACGCCGCTACCCGCTGGCGATGATCGACGAGTTCCAGGACACCGATTCACTGCAGTGGCGCAGTTTCAGCCGCATCTACGCCACGCCGGAGGTGGGGCTGCTGATGATCGGAGACCCGAAGCAGGCGATCTACAAATTCCGCGGCGCCGACATCGGCGCCTACGTGCTGGCCCGGCGTGCCACTGACAGCCGCTTCGTCATGGAACGCAACTACCGGTCCACTCAGGCGCTGGTCGAGGCTGTCAACCGCCTGTTCACGCTGCGCGCCGACCGTGACCCCTTCCTGGCGCCGGATATCCCGTACTATCCGGTCACGGCCAGTGGCGGCGCCGACGCGGCCCCCCTGTGTCGTGACGGGGCCACGTTCGGCGGACTCAAGGCCCTCGTGGCACCGCAAGCACTCTCGAAGAGTGAAGCCAGGCGTGACCTGCCGCGCGCCTGCGCGCGCCACCTGACCCGGCTGCTGGCCGATGCACAGGCCGGCCGGGTGACGCTCGCCGGCGACGCTCTGCGACCCGGCCACATCGCGGTGCTGCTGCGCAATCGTTTCGAGGCCGAGTCGATGCGCCGTGAACTCGAGGCG
>CAZOUC010000364.1:0-3311 GCA_964582825.1 uncultured Enterobacteriaceae bacterium
ACAGCAGGATGCTGTGCGTTTCGGGGTCGAAGACCAGGTAATCGAGGATGTCGCCGAAGTCGAGGTCGGCGCCGATGCCGGTCGACACGACACTCGAAAAGCCCACGTCCTGTGCCGTCGCCCAGTCGAGAATGGCGGCGCAGACGGCGCCGGACTGGGCGACCAGGGCGAGTTTGCCGGCGCGGAAACGCCCGCCGTAAAAGGTCGCGTTGAGGCCGATGCGGGGTCGGATCATGCCGAGACAGTTCGGCCCGACCATGCGCATGTCGTAGCGGTGCAGCAGCTCCAGCACGCGGTTTTCCAGGCGTGCACCGTGCTCGCCGATCTCGCGGAAGCCGGCCGACAGGATCAGCGCGCCGGGTACGCCGGCCTCGCCGCACTGCTGGATGATTTCCGGGACCGTGGCGGCGGGTGTGCACAGTACGGCCAGGTCGACCTTGGCGCCGCTGGCATCGAGCGTCGCGAAGCAGGGCTGCCCGAGTACCGTTTCGTGGTGGGGATTGACCGCGACGATCTCGCCCTCGTAGCCGCCCTCGACGAGGTTGCGCAGCACCAGGCCGCCGACCGAATCGGGATCCTCGCTGGCGCCGAAGACGGCGATGCCGCGCGGTTCGAACAGCGCGTGCAGGTAATGGCCGGTGCGAGAGCTCACGGCGGCGGTGCCCCTTGCGGTCTGGTCCGGACGGTAACAGTGTCGATGCTAAGCGCGCCCGGCCCGCGCCGCGTTGATTTGGACCGGGTGGGCGGCGACTCCGGTCAGCGTGTCTCGAGCTGCTGCGGATCCGGCAGCGATGGCTGGAACTTGACGCGGCCAAAGGCGAAGTGGGTTTCGAGCTCACCGATGCCCGGAATACGCGTGAGCTTGCCGCGCACGAAGGTCTCGTAGCTCTTCAGCGAGGGGGCGACGACGTGCAGCAGGTAGTCGCGGGCGCCGGCCATCAGGTAGCAGGCGAGGACCTCGTCGAGTGCCTGCACGCCGGCCTCGAATGCGCGGATGGTCGCCTCGTTCTGCTGTTCGAGGCGCACCTCGACGAAGGCCGTGACCGGCAGGCCGAGCTGCTCTTCGTCGACGATCGCCGTGTAGCCCCGCAGGACGCCGAGCGCCTCCAGGCGCCGCACCCGGCGCAGACAGGGTGACGGCGACAGGTTGACGCGTTCGGCGAGGTCCTGGTTGCTGATGCGGGCGTCGCGCTGCAGTTCGCGCACGATGCGCCGATCAATGCTGTCCACGACATGAGCCCCGTGCTGGTCGGGCGATATTGGCAGAATATTGCCACCATAGCCCTTGTCTGGCAACAACTTGCAATCCGATTGCGCCGGGTCTTTGAAATAATCCACCCCAGCGCCCACCGAGAGTTTCCCGTCATGAGCCGTGTCGATCGTCCCGATCCGCAGACCCTGAGCGCCCTGCACCAGCTCAGTCCGCTACGCCACACCACCGCGGCAACCGACAGCGCGAGCCTGGCCGTGGAGCAACTGGCCCATTTCGGAATCGACCCGGACAGCGAGTTCGGCCACAGCCTGGCCTCGATGGCGGCGCGACTGTACGAGGCCAACGTCGCGGCGCACGAGCTGTGGCGCCTGACGCTCGAGCAGATCGACGGTCTCGACCGTTCGGACCGCGTCGCCTGGTTCAACGCCAAGCGTTTCCTGTGCTTCCAGCTCGCCAAGATCCTCGACACGGTGCAGAACCCGATGCGTGCCAGTTACCAGTCCGTGGCGACGCGGCAGGAAGGCTTCTCGTGCAAGGGTCCGTTTCCGCTGTTCGACAACGTGACGGCGCTGTTCTCCGCCAACCCGGTGATCGCCCGCACGGCGACCTACCTGTTCGCCTGCTCGGAATGGGTCGAAGACGCCTTCACCGGCCGCGAGCCCCTGCACGGAATCTACTCCCGGCTGCTGAATCCGACCTCGATCAGCCTCGCCAATCACATCGTCGACATCGAGTGCGGCGCCAACGCCAGCCAGTACCTGGCCTGGAACTTCAACTCGGGGATGGCGGCGATCGACGGGCTGCTGGCCAACCTGCTCGGCGCCCGCGACGTGGTGCTGGCCAGCCGCAACGTCTACGGCGGCACCTACCAGTTGCTGCAGGACTGGTACGGCAAACGCGCCAACCTGGACGTGGTCGTCGAGTGGTTCGACGGCTTCGCCGAGGCGGACTTCGCCGCGGCGCTCGAAGCGGCGCAGCGGCGCCACGCCGATCGCCTGGCGGAAGGTCGGCGCATCTACGTGTACCTGGAGTCACCGTGCAACCCGCACGGCAACGTACTCGACGTGGCCGGGATTTCCCGGCGGGCGCACCGCGACGGCTGCCTGGTGATGTGTGACTCGACGGTCGGCACGCCCTTCCTGCACCGGGTCCTCAAGCATCCGGAGCCGCAGGCTCGCCCCGATTTCGTGATCCATTCCTACACCAAGGACCTGACCGGCGGCGGCACCACCACCGCCGGTGTCGTCATCGGTCGCAACGAGCGCATGTTCATGCCCAAGGGAGACCGTGTCGAGATCGAGGGCGTGAACGGCCGGCCCGAGACCATCGCCTGGGACGAGACCCTGTTCTGGAACGTCTACTACATCAAGGGTGCCTTTCTCGACGCCGACAAGGCCTTCGAAGTGCTGAATGGCCTGAAAACCTACGAAATGCGCGTGCTGGCCAAGGCCATCAACACCCTGACCCTGGCGCGGCTGCTGGCCGCGCACCCGGGCATCAACGTCAACTGTCCGGCGGCACCGGGGCACCCGAACCACGACCAGTTGCAGGCGCAGATGTTTCTGGGGCTGCCGGCAGGCCTGTTCACGCTGGACATGGAGGGCGGTCCGTCCGCTCCGGCGGTGCCGGCAGAGGCCTTCAAACGCTTCGTGGACAACCTCGAGCCGGCTTCCGGCATGCAGGTGACACTCGGCCAGAACAACACCACCGCCCTGTGTCCGGCGCTGACCAGCCACTCGGAACTGTCACCGCAGGCGCAGCGGGCGGCCGGTATCCTGCCGACGACGATGCGCCTGTCCGTGGGCCTCGAAGATCCGCGGCACCTGCTGGCGCACATGCGCCGCGCCGCGGCGATCGCCATCGACCCGGTGCAGCCCGGTTTCAGCGCCGCATTCGCCGACGCGGAGACCGTCGACCGGACCTATCGCGAGATCTACCTGGACGTGCACCGGCGCTTCGTCGAGGCGCAGCCGGCGTTCACGGACATCGACGCCTAGCTGCCGTCGGTCGTTCCGGGCAGGAGCGCCCGCGCCGCCGCCGGGTTCGCCGCGTAGTCCGGCTCGCTGCCCAGTTCGGGTACCCACTCGACGTAGCGCAC
>CAZOUC010000365.1:0-3310 GCA_964582825.1 uncultured Enterobacteriaceae bacterium
GCGAAGGCCGTAGCGCACCAGCAGATCGACGACCAGCGGCAGGCTCTCGCGTACGGTCAGACCCATGTTGTCGATCAGGCTCATCGGCGCCGCGCCCGAGCCGCCGTCGCCGCTGTCGACGGTGATGAAATCGGGGGCGTGTCCGAGACCGCGCTCGAGCACGAGTCGACACAATTCCTCGAGGCTGGACAGGTCGCCGATCACGGCCTTGAAGCCGACCGGCTTGCCCGTCACGCGGCGGACCCGGGCAATCATGTCGAGCAGATCCTCTGCGCTGGCGATCTCCGGGTGCCGGTTGGGGCTGATCGAATCCTGGCCGGCCTCGATGAGACGAATCCGCGCGATCTCTTCGGTGACCTTGACCGCCGGCAGGATGCCGCCCTTGCCGGGCTTGGCGCCCTGGCTGAGCTTGATCTCGAACATGCGGACCTGTTCGTACGCGGCGATGGCGGCGAGCCGCTCGTCGCTGAGGCGTCCCTGCGCGTCGCGTACCCCGTATTTCGCCGTGCCGATCTGGAATACGAGGTCGGCGCCGCTCTCGAGGTGATAGGGCGCAAGCCCCCCTTCGCCGGTGTTCAGCCAGCAGCCGGCCAGGGCGGCGCCCCGGGACAGGGCCTGGACCGCGGGCCGTGAAATCGCGCCGTAGCTCATCGCCGAGATGTTGAAGAACGAGCGGGCGAGGTAGGGCTGATCGGAGTCGGGTCCGATGGTCAGCGGCGCCGGCTCGGCGGAGTCGGCTTCCAGCGTGGCATAGGGCGTGTTGACGAAGATCACCGTGCCCGGTGGCTTGAGATCGCGCGTCGAGCCGAAGGCGACGGTCATGTCCTGGCCTTTCGCCGCCCGGTAGACCCAGCTGCGCTCGGCGCGGTTGAAGGGCAGCTCCTCGCGGTCCATCGCGAAGAAGTACTGGCGAAAGAATTCGCCGAGGTGTTCGAACAGGTAGCGGAAGCGGCCAACCACGGGGAAGTTGCGGCGCACGGCATGGCGGGTCTGGCTGCGGTCGATCACGTACATCACGAGCACAGCGACCAGTACCAGCAGCAGCGCGAGCACGAACAGCTCGGCCAGCAGGTCGAGCACGCGGCGGGACATCTCGAGCAGGGTCATCGGGTCGGGCGGGTTCCGTACCATGGACTCTTTCAGCATAACGCAGCCGGAGCCCGTGCAAGAACCGTCTCCATAGCGACCGCGCCGTCCCCAATCGCGCTATCATTCGCAGCCGTTGTAAATGGCTGCCCGGGATTCTGATGGATCAGCAACACGCCCCAGCGACCACGCTGATTGCCTACTCGACCGTCGACGGACACACGCAGAAGATCTGCGCACGCCTGCGCGAGCGTCTCGAGGCGCAAGGCCAGGCGGTCACCCTGTGTTCGATCGACGACGCGGCGAACCTCGACCCGGCTGCCCATGCGCGGGTCGTGATCGGTGCCAGCATCCGCTACGGCAAACACCGTCCGAACGTGGTCGAGCTGATCCGGCGCCACGCCGACGTGCTGGCGACCCGACCCGGCGTGTTCTTCTCGGTCAACCTGGTCGCGCGCAAGCCCAACCGCGATGTGCTCGAGAACAACAACTACGCCAAAAAGCTGCTGCGCCAGGTGCCGTGGCAGCCGGACATCGTGCGCATCTTCGCCGGTGAGTTGAACTACCCGAAGTACGGCTTCTGGGACCGACAGGTGATCCGCCTGATCATGTGGATGACCGGTGGCCCGACCAATGCCGATGCCGTCGTCGATTACACCGACTGGGACAAGGTCGACGCCCTGGCCGACGAGATCGCGGCGTTGCCACAGGCGACGCCGGCGGCCTAGTCGAACCGGTCCGCTGTCGCCGACGCGCCGACGCGCGTAGAATCGGCGATATGGCTGGTCTACTGATTCGAACCATCATCACGGCCCTGGGCCTGGCGATCGCCACCTGGCTGTTGCCCGGCGTATTCATCGAAGGCTCCGGAACTCTGGTGCTCGCGGCCCTGCTGCTGGGCCTGGTCAACGCTGTCGTGCGTCCACTGCTGGTGCTGCTGACGCTGCCGCTGACGGTCCTGAGCCTCGGTCTGTTCATTCTGGTGATCAACGCGGCGATGTTCGGCCTGGTGGCCTCGTGGCTGGATGCGTTCACCGTCACCGGCTTCGGGTCCGCATTCCTCGGCGCGCTGATCGTCAGCGTCACCGGCGTGCTCGCGTCGTTATTCGTCGGACCCAGGGGGCGCTTCGAGGTCGTGGTGATCGACCGCCGCCGCTGACGCTGCAGTCGGCTCGACGACGTAGTCGCCCCGGTCGCGGTAGCGGATGCACGCGGCGATTTCCGCGCCGGTGGGGGTTGCGGCGCCGAGCCACCGGGCATCGCTGTCGTCGGACGTCAGCCAGAAGGTACCCGGCATGCCTTCGCTGAGCGCGCCAGCGACCAGCGGCCCGAGTTCGTCCTCGAGCGGGTGCCTTACGAAAACCGGCCAGTAGGGGCAGGCCTCGTAGGTCGTCAGCACCTCGAGCTGATCGGTGAGCGACCGCGGGAGCGAATCGACCAGGATCCCGCCGATCAGGACCGCGTCGACCTCGCCGCTGAGCAGTCCCTTGAGCATGGTACTGCGGTATTCGTAGGTGCGGATGCGGGGCGGCTCCGCCATGCCGTGCTCGGCGCCGAACTGGCGCACCTTGATGCCGTACACCGACTCGCGGGCACGAGGATTCGCCCCGACCACCGCCACCTGTTCCGGCGCGGTCCCCCGGCGTGCCAGGACATGAATCGTCATGTCGATGTGTGACCAGCCTGCAACGGTCCAGCCCGGTGCGTCGAGAAAGTGCAGCGCCTGGGTCGGGGAGGTCAGCAGGATACCGCTGTCACCGCCATCGGCCAGCGCCTGCAGTTCGGAGAAGCTCGCGGTGCCGCGGATGACTGGGGCCAGACCGCAGGCTTCGAGGCGCCCGAAGAACGGTGTAATCCACCGGATGATCGCCTCGGGTTGCAGGCTCCTCGAGATCAGGACCTCGACCGGCCTCGCCGGTTCGGCAACCGGGTCGCGCCAGCAGTCGGCTCCGGCGCCGGTGGGTCGCACCAGTGCGAGTACCGCCGCCAGAATCGCGACCGATAGCGGCCGGTTCATGGTCCACGCCCTCCGAGGCCGGCCCGAGCGGAGACCGTGTCCAGCCAGGCCAGTACCGGCTCGAGGCCGGCGCTGGCGTCGCAGCGTTCGAGCCGGGGGCCGTCAAACGCCTCGAACAGGCGCCGGTGTGCCTTGGCAGAGAAGTCGTCGTCCCGGGTCTCGTAGTCGCGTATCCAGTTGCAGAGCATTTCGAGATTGGCGTCCTGT
>CAZOUC010000366.1:0-3303 GCA_964582825.1 uncultured Enterobacteriaceae bacterium
CACTGCCTCGTCCAGGCGTGCGACCACGATGCCGCCGTTCGCGTCCCGCTCGAAGCCGCCGGCCGGCCGCGGGATGGGTGCGCCTTCCGGGCTGCCGACACCGAGGATCGACAGGCTGATGCCGCTGCCGTCGAGAGCGCGTCTCAGGCCCTGCTCGGCCTGCGCGGAGACGCCGTCGGTCAACAGCAGCGCACGGGCGCGGTCGAGGCCGGCGCCGCTCAGCAGTTCGCGCGCCAGGCGCACCGCGTCGCCGGGATTGCTGCCGGGCCGAGGCATGATGTCCGGTGCCAGCGCCGGCAGCAGCGCCCGGATCGTCGCGGTGTCGTCGGTCAGCGGGGTGACCACGTGTGCGTCGCCGGCATAGGCGATCAGCGCGGTCAGGCCATCGTCGCGCGCCCGCAGGATGTCCTGCAGCTTGCGCCGGCTCCGTTCGAGGCGGGACGGGGCCAGGTCCTCGGCCCGCATCGACGGGCTCATGTCGGCGATCAGGATCACCGCGTCACCGGCCCGATGCAGGGGCTGGGGCAGACGCGACCAGCTCGGTCCTGCCAGCGCCAGGGTGCATGCCAGCCAGGTCAGCGCGAGCAGCAAGGCGATTCCACCACGCCGCCGGTCGCCCCGGTCGGGCAGCAGGGGCGCGAGCAGGGGGGCGTCGATGAGGCCCTGCCAGCCTGCCGCGCCGCGCCGGCGCCACAGCCACCAGGCCAGCGCCAGACCGGGCAGCGCCGCGGCCAGCGCCCAGGGGCGCAGCAAATGCAGTTCGGACAGGCTCACGGAGCCGCCCCTCGCAGTCGACGCCAGGGTGCCAGCAGATTGAGCGCCATGCCGCCGCCGATCAGCATCGCCAGGCCGAGCGGCCAGTGCAGCAGCGAGCGCTGCGGCCGCAGCGTCTCCGGTGCCTGTTCGATCGGCTCGAGGCGGTCCAGCTCCCGGTACACGCGTTCGAGCTCTTCCGGGTCGCGGGCGCGGAAGTACCGGCCGCCCGTTGCGTCCGCTATCGCCTGCAGGAGTTGTTCGTCGAGATCGGCCGACGGGTTGACCCGCCGGCGGCCGAACAGCCCGCCGAGCACCAGTTCGTCCGCACCGACACCGATCGTGTGCACGCGAACGCCCTCGGCAGCCGCCAGTTGAGCGGCCTGGAACGGTTCGACTTCGCCGGCCGTGTTTGCGCCGTCTGTCAGCAGGATCAGCACCCGCGCCGCGGCCGGCCGTTCGCGCAGGCGCTTGATGGCGATGCCGATGGCGTCGCCGATTGCCGTGCGTCGGCCGGCAAAGCCGGTCTGGGCCTCGACCAGCAGCCGGTACACCGTGTCGCGGTCGAAACTCAGCGGGGACTGCAGGTAGGCCTGGGTGCCGAACAGGATCAGGCCGATGCGGTCGCCGTCGCGGCGCTGTACGAACTCGCCGAGCACGGCCTTCACGGCGGTCAGCCGGTCGACGCGCTGGCCGCGGACCTGCATGTCCTCCTGCAGCATGCTCTCCGAGATGTCCACGGCCAGCATCAGGTCACGTCCGCTGGTCGGCAGCGACACGGCCTCGCCGATCCACGTCGGCCGGGACGCGGCCGCGAGCAGCAGCAGCCACACCAGCGTGAGCAGCAGCACGCGCAGGCGCCGCGGCGCCGGCCTCGCCGCAGCGACCGGCGCCTGGTCGAGGTAGCGGCGGGCGAGGAGCGGGCTGTACAGCGGCGGGTCGCTCGGCGCGGCGGCGGGCAGCAGACGCCAGACCAGCCAGGGCAGGGGCAGCAGTGCGAACACCCAGGGCCAGCCGAGACTGATCACCGCTGGCTCCTGATCCACCGCCGGCTCAGCTCGAGCAGCGGCTGCCAGTCGACCTGTCCCCGCGGCCGGTAAGCCAGGTCGACCAGTGGCCGGCCCGTGCCGTCGCGGAAGGCAGGCTCGGGCAGCGACTCGTCGAGGAACGCGAGCCACGCATCGCCATGCAGGGGTGCAACCCGCGCCCGGCCGGCGCTGGCCATCGCGGCGCGGCGCAGCAGGGCATTGAGGTTCGCCAGCTCGGCCGGCCCGGCTTGTGTCGGGTGGGTGCTGGCCAGGCGCTGCAGCTCGAGCAGCGCCCGACGGCGCCAGGCCAGCCGCCGGTGGCGTCGCCACAGGTGACGGACGAGCAGGCCCAGCCCGGTCACGATCAGCAGCGCGAGCAGCCACCAGCCGGGGGCGGGTGGCCACCAGCCGATCGCTTCGGGTTGCTGCAGCGGGCGCAGACCGGCCAGCGGATCCGTCATCGCGTTCATCGCCCGGCTCCCGGCCGCCGACCGAAGTACGGCCGCAGCTGGCTGCTCGCGCTCTGTCCGGTGTCGACGTCGAGCAGCGGGACGCCGATGGCTCGCAGCCGCCTCGCCAGACCGTCGCGGCGTTGCTGCCAGGCCGGAGCGGCCGCGTCGCCGGCGACGACGCTCACGGTCCGTTCGCCGTCGCTGAGACGGAAGCGACCGGACGGCAGGCCGTCGCGCTCGAAGCGGTCACTGATTTGCAGGACGATCAGTTCGCAATGGCGCGCCAGCCGCGAGGCGTGCTCGTCGGCCTGCCCGTCCCAGTCGCCGAGGTCGCTGGCCAGTACCACCGTGGTTCCGGGGCGGGCGATGCGCCGCAGGTCGAGCAGGCGCTCGGCGAGTGTCCCGGCGGCGGGGTCACGACGGTGACCGCGCAGGCGGGCATTGGCCGTGACGCCGGCATCGAGCAGTTGCAGGACGCTGCGCCGGCTGCGGCGCGGTCGTATCTCGTGGTGCCCGTCGCTGCCGAGCACGAGGCCGCCGACACGATCGCCGTCGGCGAGTGCCGCCCAGGCCAGCAGGGCACTGCTGTGCAGGGCCTGCACCGACTTGAAGCAGCAGCGGCTGCCGAAGAACATGCTCTGGCGCTGGTCGATCACCAGCAGGGTCGGTCGCTCGCGCTCTTCGCGGTACACCCGGGTGTGCGCTTCGCCGGTACGTGCGGTAACCCGCCAGTCGATGGCGCGCAGCTCGTCGCCGGCCTGGTAGTGGCGCAGCTCCTCGAATTCGAGGCCGCGACCGCGCGAGCGGCTGTGGCGTGAGCCGGACAGCTGGCTGACTACGCGCCGCCGTGGCCGCAGGCACAGGTCGCCGGCCGCGAAGCGCAGGGCGATCAGCTCGTCGAGGCGGGCATAGGCGCCCCGCGCCTGCAGGGGGTCGTTGTCGCGTGCGTGCGCGGCGTTCGACATGGCTCAGGCGACGGGTACGGTCTGCAGCAGGGTGTCGATCGCGGCGTCGGCGTCGACGCCGGCGGCTTCCGCTTCGAAGCTGAGGATCAAGCGGTGGCGCAGCAC
>CAZOUC010000367.1:0-2210 GCA_964582825.1 uncultured Enterobacteriaceae bacterium
CCTGATCGGCGACCTGCCCAACTACTACCTGTACGCCGCCAACAACCCGTCCGAGGGCCTGATCGCCAAGCGCCGCGCCGCGGCGACCCTGATCAGTTACCTGACGCCGCCGGTGCAGCACTGCGAGCTGTACCAGGGCCTGGTGGACCTCAAGGCCTCGATCGAGCGCTGGCGCGGCGACCGTGAAAGCAACACCGAGCGGCGCGCCGACCTGCTCGATCTGATCCAGCTGCAGGCTTCCGAACTCGACCTGGCCGCGGCCGAACCGGCGTGGGCAGGGGATGCGGCGGAACAGGTCGAGCGCCTGCGCGCCAACCTGGCGGAACTCGAGCAGTCGCTGATTCCGGCGGGCATGCACGTGATCGGCGAGGTGATGGAACGCCACGAGCGCATCGACATGCTGCAGGCGCTGGCCGAGGCCGGCCACGACGTCGAGCTGCCGGAAGAGCTGGCTGCGGCACTGGTCGACGGCGTATCTGCAGAGACCGCCGCCCGCCAGCACCCGGTCGACGGGGTCGACGACGAGCGCCTGCTCGAACTGTGCCGGACGCTCTCGGTCCACGCGCAGCGGCTGGACCACGATACCGAACTCGATGCCATCGTCCATGCCCTCGATGCCGGCTTCACCCGACCGGCTCCCGGGGGTGACCTGCTGCACAATCCGGACGTGCTGCCGACCGGCCGCAACCTGCACGGTTTCGATCCCTACCGCCTGCCCAGCGCCTGTGCGATGAAGGACGGCCGCGCGCAGGCCGCGAAACTCCTGGAACGGCACGTTGCCGAGGGCAACGGACTGCCCGAGTCGATCGCCCTGGTGTTGTGGGGCACCGACAACCTCAAGTCCGAGGGCGGGCCGCTGGCGCAGGCGCTGGCACTGATCGGCGCGGAGCCGCGCCTGGACAGCTACGGCCGCGTCTGCGGCGCGCGCCTGCTGCCCATCGAGCAGCTCGGCCGGCCGCGCATCGACGTCGTGCTGACCCTTTCCGGAATATTCCGCGACCTGCTGCCGCTGCAGACGCGCCTGCTCGCCGAGGCCGCCTGGCTGGCGGCGAGTGCCGACGAACCGATCGAGAGCAACTTCGTGCGCAAGCACACGCTCGCCTACCAGGCCGAGCACGGCTGTGACTTCGATACCGCGGCGCTGCGCGTGTTCAGCAACAGCGAAGGCGCCTACGGCTCCAACGTCAGCATGCTGGTCGACAACAGCCGCTGGGAGGACGAGGACGAACTGGCCGAGACGTTCACGCGGCGCAAGGGCTTTGCCTACGGCCGTGACGGGCGTCCGGCACCGCAGGCGGAACTGCTGACGCGCATGCTCGCCGGGGTCGATCTCGCGTACCAGAACCTGGACTCGGTCGAGCTCGGCGTCACCACGATCGACCACTACTTCGACACGCTCGGCGGCATCAGTCGGGCGGTACGCCGCTCCAGCGGCCAGGACGTGCCGGTCTACATCAGCGACCAGACCGGTGCCGACGACAAGGTACGCACGCTCGCCGAGCAGGTGGCTCTGGAGACGCGCACGCGGATGCTCAACCCGCAGTGGTACGAGAGCATGCTCGAGCACGGCTACGAAGGCGTGCGTCAGATCGAGACCCACGTGACCAACACGATGGGCTGGTCAGCGACGACGGGGCAGGTGGCTCCCTGGGTGTACCAGAAGCTCACCGAGACCTTCATCCTCGATGAAGAAATGCGCCAGCGCCTGGCGAGTCTGAACCCGAGTGCGAGCTTCAAGGTCGCGCAACGGCTGCTCGAGGCGCAGGAACGCGAATACTGGAACCCCGACGAAGTGACGCTGGACGCCCTGCGGCGTGCCGGCGACGACCTCGAGGATTGGCTCGAAGGCGTCGGACAGGAGGCAGCAGCATGAATTCACCCGCCAACATCCCCGTGCGCACGATCGACCCGGGCGGCGCCAACCCTGTCGACGGCGACGGCAGCCTGCAGGTGCATCTCGACCCGGAGGTCGCCATCGACACGGCACGCGTGTTCGCGGTGTACGGCAAGGGCGGCATCGGCAAGAGCACGACTTCGTCGAACCTGTCGGTCGCCTTCTCCAAGCTGGGCAAGCGCGTCATCCAGATCGGTTGCGACCCGAAACACGATTCGACCTTTACGCTGACCAAGACGCTGTGCCCGACGGTGATCGACGCCCTCGAGTCGGTGGAGTTTCACGCCGAGGAGCTGCGCATCGAGGACTTCGTCTA
>CAZOUC010000367.1:2220-3303 GCA_964582825.1 uncultured Enterobacteriaceae bacterium
GATGTGCGTCGAGGCGGGTGGACCGCCGGCCGGCACCGGCTGTGTCGGCTACGTCGTCGGACAGACCGTCAAGCTGCTCAAGCAACACCACCTGCTCGAGGACACGGACGTGGTGATCTTCGACGTACTCGGTGACGTGGTCTGCGGTGGCTTCGCTTCGCCGCTGCAGCATGCCGAGCGGGCGCTGATCGTCACCGCCAACGACTTCGATTCGATCTTTGCGATGAATCGCATCGCCTCGGCGATCCAGGCGAAGGCGAAGAACTACCCGGTCCGCATCGGCGGCGTGATCGCCAACCGCAGCGCCGACACGGACGAAATCGACCGCTTCAACGAGGTCGTGGGACTCAAGCGCCTGGCGCACTTCCCGGACCTCGACGTCATCCGACGCAGTCGACTGAAGAAGTCGACACTGTTCGAAATGGACGACGCGCCGGGCCTTCAACACGTTCAACAGGAATACCTGGATCTCGCAGCGGCGCTGTGGGCGGGTACGGACCCGCTGCCGGCACAGCCGATGCGGGACAGGGACCTGTTCGACTTCCTGGGATTCGACTGATGGTCACGATGATGAGTTACGAAGAACGCCGCTCGGAAGTGGAACACTACTTCGACCGCACGGCGGTGGAGGCCTGGTCCCGACTGACGTCTACCGAACCGGTCAGCCGGGTGCGGCAGACGGTCCGGGTCGGACGCGAGCGCATGCGGCAGCTGCTGCTGGGCTGGCTGCCGTCGGACCTGACCGGGATGCGCGTGCTCGATGCCGGCTGCGGCACTGGTGCGCTGGCCGTCGACGCGGCGCGGCGCGGTGCCAACGTGCTGGCGATCGACCTGTCGCCGACTCTGATCGAGCTCGCCCAGCAGCGCCTGCCGGAGCAGGTCGGCCGCGGCCGCATCGACTTCCGGGTCGGTGACATGTCGCGTCAGCTCGGCAACTTCAACTACGTGGTGGCGATGGACTCGCTGATCCACTACTGCGTGGAGGACGCGGTCGCCTTGCTCGGCCGCATCGCCGACAGCGTCGAGGACGGATGGGGGGCCGCGATGCTCTATCTTCTGGTAGAACCCTCCGCGCCTCACACC
>CAZOUC010000368.1:0-3302 GCA_964582825.1 uncultured Enterobacteriaceae bacterium
CGCGCCGGTACAGCCACCAGGCGAGACCGGCCGCGGAGGCGCCGAGCAGCAGGAAGGCGAGGTGCGGCATTCCCGGCACCAGGCCCATCACGATCAGGATGCCGGCGGCCACGGCCAGGGCCTTCGGCGAACTGAACATCTGCGTATAGATCTGCTCGCCCATGTCGCGCGAGGTGCTGACCCGCGTGACCATGATCGCTGCAGATGTCGACAGCAGGATCGACGGGATCTGTGCCACCAGGCCGTCGCCGATCGTCAGCAGCGAGTAGACCTGCACCGCGCGGCCGAAGTCCATGTCGTGCTGCATCGGGCCGATGGTCAGACCGCCGATGATGTTGATCGCGAGAATGAGCAGGCCGGCGACGGCGTCGCCGCGCACGAACTTGCTCGCGCCGTCCATCGAGCCGTAGAAGTCCGCCTCCTGGGCGACCTCCTCGCGGCGCGCCCGCGCCTCGTCCTGCGAGATCAGGCCCGCGTTCAGGTCGGCGTCGATCGCCATCTGCTTGCCGGGCATCGCGTCGAGCGTGAAGCGCGCGCTGACCTCGGAGATGCGACCCGCACCGCGCGTGACGACGACGAAATTGATGATCACGAGGATCAGGAACACCACCATGCCGACGACGTAGTTGCCGCCGATCACCACCTTGCCGAAGGCCTGGATGACCTCGCCGGCGGCATCGGAGCCGGTGTGACCGTTCAGCAGCACGACCCGCGTCGATGCGACGTTGAGGGCCAGGCGCAACAGGGTGGCCACCAGCAACACGGTCGGGAACACGGCGAAGTCGAGCGGCCGCAGCGCGTACACCGCGACCAGCAGAACCACCAGGGACAGGGCGATATTGAACGAGAACAGGATGTCCAGCAGCAGCGGCGGCACGGGCAGCGTCATCATCGCCAGCACCGTCAGCAACAGCAGCGGGATACCCAGGTTGCCCTGGGCGAGACCACGCAGTTGCCCGCCCAGCACGCGGCGATCGACGTTGAATGGACCGGCTCCCATGGATCCCTCTTCAGGCAACGGTTTATTGACGGATCAGGTCCGCCGGCGGCAGTCGAGCAAGAATCGTTCCCGGTCTGGCCCGCTGGCCGCGGCAGTGCCTGTACGCCGCGCCGTGAACGGCGTCAGCAGGGACGGACGCCGGCGGCCGGCGCCCGGCGTCAGCGACGCAGGTCGTCCGGGATCGGCAGGTCCTCGGGCGGCGCCGGACGCGATCCGCCGTTGCGCCGGTAGCTGCGCAGCTGGAACACGTAGGCCAGTACCTGGGCCACCGCCACGTACAGGCCGCGCGGAATCTCGCGGTCCAGTTCTGCGCCGTAGTACAGGGCGCGTGCCAGCGCCGGCGAGGACACCACCGGTACGCCGTGCGCCGTGGCGATCTCGCGGATCTTCAGGGCGACGAGGTCGGCGCCCTTGGCCAGCACCACCGGCGCGCCGGCTTCCTGGACGTCGTAGCGCAGCGCGACCGCGAAATGCGTCGGGTTGGTGATGACCACGTCCGCCTTCGGTACCTTGCCCATCATGCGACTGCGCGCCATCTCGCGCTGCAGCTGACGGATGCGTCCCTTGACCTCGGGCTTGCCTTCGGTGTCCTTGAGTTCGTCCCTGACCTGCTGCATCGTCATGCGCAGCTTCTTCTGGTGGTCGTAGAGCTGGAACGGCACGTCGACGGCGACGATGATGATCATCGACGCGCTCAGGCCGATCGCCGACCAGGCGATGATCCACAGGGAGTGCTCGATGGCATTCTCGATCGCCTCGCGGCCGAGCGCGACGAGGTCACCACGCAGGTACAGCAGGATCACCACCGCGATCGTCGCGACCACCAGGAACTTGGCCAAAGCCTTGATCAGCTCGACCAGCGCCTTCATCGAGAACATCCGTTTGAGCCCTTCGATCGGGTTCAGGCGGCTGAACTTCGGCACCAGGGCCTTCGGTGACAGCAGCCAGCCGCCGAGCGCGATCGGGCCGAGCAGCGAGGCGACCAGCAGCACGACGAAGAACGGCGCCAGGCCGACCAGCGAGTCGCCCAGCGCCGCGGACAGGTGACCGGCCAGCAGGTGGTCGTCGAACATCTCGGCGCGCTCGAGCTCGAAGGCATTGCGCGCCACGTCGGCCATGGACTGGGCGAGGCCGGCGCCGAAGAAGGTCAGCGTCAGGGTGCCGGCGAGCAGGATGGCCGCCGTGTTCAGCTCGCGCGAACGCGGCACCTGGCCCTCCTCCCGGGCCTTCTCGAGGCGCTTGGGAGTGGGCTGCTCGGTCTTTTCCTGGGCGCTGTCTTCCTCGGCCACGGCGGCACTTTCCTGACGCGGTGTCCGGCCGGTGCAAGTTTCGTGCACAAATACTGCACGGCCCGCGGCGCGCCGAGACGGCAGCGACTTCGAAATCTGCTATAAAGGCGCCCGTCATGAGTGAGTATCAATACGACGTCGTCGTCATCGGCAGCGGCCCGGCCGGCGAGAGCGCGGCCCTGAACGCGGCCAAGCACGGCATGCGCGCCGCGGTGATCGAGGACCGCCCCAAGGTCGGTGGCGGCTGCACGCACAAGGGGACGATCCCGTCCAAGACCCTGCGCAATGCCGTCAAGGAACTGCGCCGCTACAACCGCCTGCCGTTCTTCCGCGAAATCGGCAACCCGCGCAGCCTGTCGATTCCGCAGTTGCTGCAGGGCGTCGAGAACGTGGTCGCCAAGCAGGTCGGCATGCGCGCCCGCTTCTACGCCAAGAACCAGATCGAGGTGTACTACGGCAAGGGCAGTCTCGACGACCCCAACACCGTCCGCATCGAGCTCGGTGACGGCGCCGTCGAACGCCTGCGCACCCGCGACGTCGTCATCGCCACCGGTTCACGACCCTACCGGCCCGACGACGTCGATTTCGGCCACCCGAGCATCTACGACGCCGACACCGTCCTCGAAATGCCCGACACACCGAAACGCCTGCTGATCTACGGTGCCGGCATCATCGGCTGCGAATACGCGTCGATATTCAGCGGCCTCGGCGTCAAGGTCGACCTGATTAACACCCGGGATCGCCTGCTGTCCTATCTCGACGACGAGATCTCCGACGCGCTGAGCTACCACCTGCGCAACCAGGGCACGATGATCCGCCACAACGAGGAGTACGAACGGGTCGAGCCCACCGCCGGCGGCGTCACCCTGCACCTGCAATCCGGCAAGCGCCTCAACGGCGACGCGCTGCTGTGGTGCAATGGCCGTACCGGCAACACCGAGGCGCTCGGCCTCGAGCGCGTGGGGCTCGACGCGGACGGCCGCTGCCAGATCGCCGTCAACCGCCGCTACCAG
>CAZOUC010000369.1:0-3269 GCA_964582825.1 uncultured Enterobacteriaceae bacterium
GATCGCCGGCGCCTCGTCGAGCTGGAACGCCGAGTGCAGGGCCCGCACCGCCAGCTCGAGGTACTTCTCCTCGATCACCACGCTGATCTTGATTTCAGAGGTCGTGATCATCTGGATATTGATGTTGACCTCGGCGAGCGCCTTGAACATCCGGCTGGCGATGCCGGCGTGCGAGCGCATGCCGACACCGACCACCGACACCTTGGCGATGCGGGCGTCGCTGGTGACCTCGCGTGCGCCGACTTCCGCGACGACCGGTTCGAGCACCCGGAGGGTGCGGTCGAGTTCGTTGCGGTGCACCGTGAAGGTGAAGTCGGTGGTGCGATCCTCGGCGACATTCTGCACGATCACGTCGATCTCGATATTGGCCTCGCCGACCGGACCCAGGATGCGGTAGGCGATACCCGGCGAGTCGGGTACTGCACGGACGGTGATCTTGGCTTCGTCGCGGTTGAACGCGATGCCGGAAATCGTCGGGGCTTCCATCGCCTGCGGTTCCTCGTCGAAAGTGATCAGGGTGCCGGGGCCGTCGACGAAGCTCGACAGCACGCGCAGCGGGACGCGGTACTTGCCGGCGAACTCGACCGAGCGGATCTGCAGCACCTTGGACCCGGAGCTCGCCAGCTCGAGCATTTCCTCGAAGGTGATCCGGTCCAGGCGCCTCGCGCTGTCGACGATGCGCGGGTCGGTGGTATAGACGCCGTCCACGTCGGTGTAAATCTGGCATTCATCGGCTCCGAGAGCCGCGGCCAGCGCCACCGCGGTCGTGTCCGAGCCGCCGCGCCCCAGCGTGGTGATGTTGCCGTCGGCATCGACGCCCTGGAAGCCGGCGACCACGACGACGTGGTCGCGCCCGAGGTCCCGGCGGATCCGGTCCGCGTCGATGTCGCGGATTCGCGCCTTGGTGTGTTCGCTGTCGGTCAGAATCCGCACCTGGCTGCCGTTGTACGAGCGGGCCCCGCAGCCGCGCTTGTGCAGGGCCATTGCCAGCAGCGCGGTGGTCACCTGCTCCCCGGTGGACAACAGCACGTCGAGCTCACGCGCGGTCGGTTGCGGCTGCACCTGCCGGGCCAGCTCGATCAGCCGGTTGGTCTCACCCGACATCGCCGATACGACGACGACGAGGTCGTGCCCCTGGCGCGAAAAGCCGAGTACCTTCTCGGCGACGGCTTCGATGCGCTCGATGCTGCCGACCGATGTGCCGCCGTACTTCTGGACGATCAGCGCCATTTACCGGTGCCGCTCGACCCAGGTCCTGACCGACTGCAGCGCCGCGGGCAGCGCGGCGGCGTCGGCACCACCGCCCTGGGCCATGTCGGGCCGGCCGCCGCCCTTGCCGCCGAGCTGTGCGGCCACGTCCCGCACCAGGTCGCCCGCCTTGAAACGGTTGGTGAGGTCCCGCGTGACCCCGGCGACAAGCGACACCTTGTCGGGCGCCTGGGTCGCTGCGAGCAGGATGACGGCGGACCCGAGCTTGTCCTTCATCCGGTCCATCGTGGTGCGCAGGGTCTGCACGTCCGCGCCCTCGAGCGTTGCCGCGAGCACCTTGACACCATCGACATCGACGGCCTGGGTGGACAGGTCGCTGCCCACGCCGCTGGCGAGCTTCGCCTTCAGGCGCTGCACGTCCTTGTCCAGTTGCCGCTGGCTGGCCAGCAGCTGCTCGAGTTTGCCGACCAGGTCCTCGCGGCGCGTCTTCAGAACCCGTGACGCGTCGTCCAGCTGCCGCTCGACGGCCTGGAAGCGCGCCATCGCGCGGGCACCGGTGAGCGCCTCGATGCGCCGCACGCCGGCGGAAATTCCGGACTCGGCGACGATGTGCATCAGACCGATATCAC
Organism: uncultured Enterobacteriaceae bacterium; assembly: GCA_964582825.1. GTDB lineage: Bacteria > Pseudomonadota > Gammaproteobacteria > Pseudomonadales > UBA5518 > CAZOUC01. The sequence goes on from CAZOUC010000369.1 coordinate 1,839, forward strand.
CGGTGCGGGCAACGTGCGTGCCGCCGCACAGTTCCACCGAGTAGCCACCGCCCATGGTCAGCACCCGCACCTCGTCACCGTACTTCTCACCGAACAGCGCCATGGCGCCGCGCGCCATGGCCGACTGCATGTCCATGTGCTCGATCTGCACCACCGTGTTGCGCCGGATCTGCTCGTTGACCTGGGACTCGATGGCCTCGAGCTGCTCCGGCGTCAACGCTTCGAAGTGCGAGAAATCGAAACGCAGGCGCTCCGCATCGACGAGCGATCCCTTCTGGGTCACGTGCTCGCCGAGCACCCTGCGCAGGGCCGCGTGCAGCAGGTGGGTCGCCGAGTGGTTCAGCATCGTCGCCCGGCGCCGGGTCTCCTGGACACGCGCCGTGACCGGGTCGCCGACCCGCAGCACACCCTGCTGCAGGACGCCCTGGTGCAGGTGGTGGCCGCCGCTCTTCTGAGTGTCCTCGACTTCGAAGTGCAGCCCGTCACCGTCGATCACGCCGCAGTCACCGACCTGGCCGCCGGACTCGGCGTAGAACGGCGTGCGGTCGAGCACGACGACGCCGGCCTCGCCGGCGGCGAGCGACTCCACCGGCTCGCCATCGCGCAGCAGCGCGGTGACGCTCGCGTCGCCCTCGATCCCGTCGTAGCCCGTGAAACGGGTCTCGCCCTCGAGATCCAGGCGGGCGTAGTCGTCCATCGCGAACTGGCTGGCGCCCCTCGCCCGCTCGCGCTGGGCGGCCATCTGCGCGTCGAAACCGTCCATGTCGAGACCCAGGCCGCGCTCGCGGGCGATGTCCGCGGTCAGGTCGATCGGGAAGCCGTACGTGTCGTACAGGCGGAACGCGAGTTCACCGGGGATGGTGCCCTCACTGAGGCCGGCCACTTCCTCGTCGAGGATGCGCATGCCGTTGTCCAGCGTGCGCGCGAACTGCTCCTCCTCGCCGAGAATCACCCGTTCGACCTGCGCCTGCTGCCGGCGCAACTCCGGGTAGGCGTCGCCCATGATTTCCGCCAGCGGCGCCACCAGCCGATGGAAGAACGGTTCGCGGGTGCCGAGCTTGTGACCGTGGCGACAGGCACGGCGCAGGATCCGGCGCAGCACGTAACCGCGCCCCTCGTTGGTCGGCAGCACGCCGTCACAGACCAGGAAGGCGCAGGCGCGGATGTGGTCGGCGATCACCCGCAATGAAGGGCTGTCCGGGTCCGCAGCCCCGGTCGCCGCGCGAGCGGCCGCGAGGAGATGCTGGAACAGGTCGATCTCGAAGTTGCTGTGCACGTGCTGCAGCACGGCGGCCAGGCGTTCGAGGCCCATGCCGGTGTCGACGCAGGGGGCCGGCAGGGGCCGGAGGCTGCCGTCGGCCTGCATGTCGAACTGCATGAACACCAGGTTCCAGATCTCGATGTAACGGTCGCCGTCCTCGTCGGGGCTGC
>CAZOUC010000370.1:0-2422 GCA_964582825.1 uncultured Enterobacteriaceae bacterium
AGAGCGTGACGTGCGGGAACGGGATCTCGATGCCGAGCTCGTCGAAGCGGCGCTTCATGCGGCGGTTGAATTCACGCGCGACCGACCATTGCTCAATCGGCTGGGTCTTGAACCGGGCCTTGATGACGACGGCGGAATCCGCGAACTGGTCGAGGCCCAGAATCTCCAGCGGTTCGAGAATCTTCGGCCCGTACACGGCGTCCTGCTGCAATTCGCCGCCGAGCGCCTTCAGGACCTCGATGACCTCGTCGACGTCTTCGCGGTAGGCGACGCCGACATCGAACACGCAACGGGAGTAGCCCTTGGTCATGTTGGTGACGGTGTCGATCTGGCCGTTGCGCACGTAGTGCACGTTGCCGGAGAGGTCGCGCAGGATCGTCATGCGCAGCGTGACGCGCTCGACGAGTCCGCTCTTGCCGGCAATCTGGACCACGTCGCCGACGCGAATCTGGTCCTCGAGCAGGATGAAGAAGCCGCTGATCACATCCTGCACCAGGTTCTGGGCGCCGAACCCGATCGCGAGGCCGACCACGCCGGCCGCGGCCAGCACCGGGCCGAGCTGAATGCCGAATTCCCCCAGGACCATCATCGTGGCGACCGCGCTGATCGCCACGAACATCACGTAGTAGATCACCGAACGCAGGGTTTCCGTGCGCTTGACGAACTCGACGTCCTCGCGGCGGAACGCCAGGGCACTGAACAGTCGCCTGGAGACGACGCTGGCCACCTTCAATGCGACCAGCATCACGGTCAGGATCAGCACGATGCGCAGACCGCTGCTCAGCAGCCAGTCGGAAGAGCGTTCGAGAAAGCCTAGGATCGTTTCCTGATTCACTCCGTTTCGGCCTCTGTGACTCTGCGAAAACTCCAGTCTACGCGTCGCGGCCGTCTCTGGCGACGGGCTGGCCGGGCGCTGCGGACGGGCAGGGCGTGTCCCGCCGCTCGCCTGCCCTGCGTGTTAAGGCAGCAGCGCAAACGCGGAAGCAGGCAGGCGAACGTGCGGCCATCGATGCTGATCCGGGTGATTCGCGCTCGGACCGGGAACAGGGTAAGCTCATTCGCCTATGCTGACCGGATCACTGCGCGACGGTCGTGACGGCTGAGAAGTTCACGGCGGCTCGCGCGACAGGCGACGCCGGGACCGAACTGCTGCAGCCGGGCAGGAACTGCTGGCGTCGCGAGCAATTCGATCGTTTCGCCCTGCTGGTCGACGGTGCCGCGTACTTCGACGCTCTGCGCCAGGCCCTGTGCCAGGCGCGGGAGCAGGTGCTCGTGCTCGGTTGGGACGTCAATGGCAGCATGCGTCTCGTCCCCGACGCGCCCGACGATCCGCTGCCAAACCGCCTGCGTCCGCTGCTCAATCACCTCGTCCGGGAACGTCCGGAGCTGCGCATTCACATTCTGCTCTGGGACTTCGCCGCGCTGTACGCGCTGGAGCGCGAACCGCTGCCATCGATCAACCTCGGCCTGCGCACCGAGCAGGCCGTGCGTGTCGAACTGGACAGTTCCGCGCCGCTGGGCGGCAGCCGCCACGAGAAGCTCGTGGTCATCGACGATGCCATCGCATTCTGCGGCGGCATCGATCTTGCCGATCATCGCTGGGATACGCCTGAGCACCGCATCGACGATCCGCGGCGCATCAATATGCTCAATCGACCGTTCTCGCCGTTCCACGACGTGCAGGCGGCGGTCGACGGCGCCGCCGCGAGGGCCCTGGGCGAGCTGTGTCGCGCGCGCTGGCGATTCGCCACCGGCGAGACCCTGCCGGTACCGACGGCCGCGGCCCGGGTCTGGCCCGAGCACCTCGCGGCGGATCTGCAGCGACACTGGCTGGCCATAGCCCGCACCCTGCCCGAGGAGGATCTCCACGGTCCGGTTCGTGAGGTGGAGCGCGCCTACCTCGACACGATCGACGCCGCTCGCGACTACCTGTACCTGGAGAACCAGTACCTGACCTCGCACGAACTGGTCGACGCGCTGTGCGCGCGCCTGCAGGACGAAGCGGGGCCGGAGGTCATCGTAGTGACCCCGCGGGAGACCTCGGGCTGGCTCACCGACAATTCGATGGGGCGCATACGTGACGAACTGGTTTGCCGGCTGCGGCGGGCGGACCGCTTCGGCCGCTTCGGCGTCTTTTCACCGGTGCTCGACGCGCAGCGCGAGCATGCCCTGATGGTGCATTCCAAGGTCCTGGTCTGCGATGACCGGCTGCTGCGGATCGGCTCGTCCAATCTCGCGCGCCGGTCTCTGCGCATGGACTCCGAATGCGACCTGCTGATCGACGCGGACGGCAACGGGTCGGTCGCGGCGGGCCTCAGGGGGTTCGTCAATCGCCTGGTCGCCGAGCACCTCGGCTGCGCGGCAGAGGACTTCGACCGGGAACGCCGCCGGCAGAACTCATTCCTGGGTGCTGTACGGTCCC
>CAZOUC010000370.1:2432-3258 GCA_964582825.1 uncultured Enterobacteriaceae bacterium
GGTGAGCCGATCAACGGCGACCTGCTGTACCGTGAGCTCGACGACGAGGTCATGCAGCAGTCCAGGCCACAGGTCCCGCTGCGTGTGCTGGGTGGCTTCGCCGCCGTCGTGGTCGTCGCGGCTGTGCTCTGGCACACGACTCCCTTGGCACAGTGGCTGGATCCGCGAGCGGTGGCATCGTGGATCGAGGGCCTCGGCACCAATCCGCTCGCGCCCCTCGTCGTGCTCGGCGCCTACCTGGTGCTGGGACTGATCATGTTTCCGGTGACCGTGCTGATCACCGCGACGGCGGTGGTGTTCGGACCGGTGGTCGGATTCGGTCTGGCGCTGACGGGATCCCTGGCCAGTGCCGCGCTGACCTTTCTGCTCGGCCGGCGACTGCGCGGCCGGGTCGTGTCGCGCATTTCCGGCGGTGCCGTGTATCGGGTGATGCGCGCCATCGGCGACCGCGGCACCTTCGCGGTCATGTCCTGCCGGCTGGTGCCGGTGGCGCCGTTCACGGTGGTCAACCTCGTTGCCGGGGCGCTGCCCATCCGCTTTTCCGAGTACCTGATGGGGACGGTGTTCGGCATGGTACCCGGCATCCTGGCGCTGTCCCTGTTCGGCGATGGGCTCGTCCGGGTTCTGGTCGATCCGAGCGCCGGTAACGTGGCGCTGGTCCTGCTGGCGCTGGCGGCGTGGCTGCTGCTCGGCCTGTTGCTCGGCCGCCTGATTCCGAGGCGTGACCCGTCGCGCGCCGGTGATGACTGAGCGTGGCGTCGAACGCCTGCGGGTCGCCACCTACAACGTGCACATGTGGCGCGACGCCCGCGGCCGCACCAACCCC
>CAZOUC010000371.1:0-3243 GCA_964582825.1 uncultured Enterobacteriaceae bacterium
GGCAGAGTCAGCACGACGAGCAGCACCGCGAGCGCTACGGCCAGCAGCAGCACGCGCCACGGGCGCTCGGCAGGTCTTCGGATCATCGCGTGAGGGTAGCGCACCGCGCAGACTTTGTCCGCTGCAACGGACCCGGATGCGCGCCGTGCCCGTGGTACCCTATGGACCTTTCAAGCTGCTGATCGCTGCCGCAATGCGTCGTCTGCCCGTCATTTCAGTCGTCGGTATCCTGGTCGTGCTGTTTCTCGTGCTGTTCGGCACACGCCTGTTCAAGAGTGTTCCGGCGGGCCACGTCGCTGTCGCCACCCTGTTCGGGTCGGTCCAGGACCGGGAGTACCGGGAGGGTCTGCACATACCGGTCAACCCCCTGTACAGCTGGTATCTGTACGACGTCCGGCAGAAATCGCACAAGGAAACAGCCAGCGTGCCGAGCCAGGACCAGCTGCAGACCCGGGTGGACGTCAGCGTCCAGTACCGCCTGCGCGGCAGCGAAGCGCCGAGCATCCTGCAGGAAACGGGCCTGGCCGCGGACGTACTCGAAGTGCACCTGGTGCCGAAGCTGCGTTCGGTGATCCGCGAGCAGGGCAAGTCGATCCGCCGCGCCGAAGACTTCTTCCTCGAAGAAACGCAGAACCGCCTGCAGGCAACCCTGCAGAGCGAACTGCAGTCCTACCTGGAAAGCAAGGGAGTCGACGTCGAGGCGGTCCTGATCCGCGACATCAACCTGCCCGCGTTCATCACCAAGGCCATCGAGGCCAAGAAGGAACGGGAGCAGGAAGTCGAAAAACAGAAGGCCGAGCTCGAACGCTTCCGTACCGAGCAGCAGCAGAAAATCGCCGCGGCACAGGCGGAACGCGCCGCTGCCGAAGAGATGGCGGCGCGCCAGCGGGTACTGGCCGACGCCCGCGCCTACGAGATCGAGCGGGTCAATACCGCCATCGGCTCCAACCCGAGCTACCTGAAACTGCAGGCACTCGAGTCCCTGCAGGCCATCTCCAAGGACCCGGCTGCAAAGATCTACTTTCTGAACGGAGACAGCCCCGACCCGCTGCCCCTGATGCACCTCGGGGAGAGTCGCTGAGCATGGAGACCCTGCAGCTCGTCAGCGACGACGGAACCCGGGTTTTCGTGTACCACTGGCCGCTCGCATCGCCGCGGGCCGTGGTGCAGATCGCCCACGGCGCGGCCGAGCACGCCCGCCGCTACGCGCGTCTCGCTGGCGCGCTCAATGCCGCCGGCTACGCAGTGCTGGCCAACGATCACCGCGGCCACGGCCAGACCGCGGCCGGCCGGCTCGGCGTGTTTGCGGCGACCGACGGCTGGAACCGCGCCGTCGACGACCTCGCCCGGGTCACGGCGCAAGCCAAGGAACGCTACCCCGATGCGCCGTTGGTGCTGCTCGGCCACAGCATGGGCTCACTGATGGCCCAGCAGTACCTGGTCGAGCACGGCGCGAAGCTGGCTGCCCTCGCCCTGTCCGGTTCGACCGTGGCGGACGGTTTTCGCGACCTCGTACCCCTGCTGCAGCAGGAACTCGACGCCAATGGGCGCGAGGCGCCCTGCGAACTGATGGGCCAGCTGATGAGCGGCGGTTTCAATGTCGGTATCGAGCATCCCAGAACCACCCACGACTGGCTCTCCCGCGACGAAGACGAAGTACAGGCCTACCTCGACGATCCCCTGTGCGGCTTCGAGCTCAGTGTCGGCGCCTGGCACGATCTGCTCACGACCAACCGGATTCCGGAGCGGCCGGAGGACTTCGCTGCCGCAGACCGGGACCTGCCGATCTACGTTTTCGCCGGCGCCGAGGACCCCGTGTCGGACCGCACGACGGCCCTGGAAACGCTGCTCGCACGCTACGCGGAAGCGGGATTCACCCGGGTGACACGACGCTTCTATCCCGGCGCCCGCCACGAACCGTTCAACGAAACCAACCGGGACGAGGTCACCCGTGACCTGCTGGCGTGGCTGGACCAAGCCCTGCAAGACCAACCAGAGAGGAAGACACGATGAACCACAAGCACCTGATGCTGGCCGCACTGACCCTCGCGCTCGCCGCCTGCGGCGGCTCCGGCGACGACACCGCATCGACCCCGGCGCAAAGCAGCGAACCGAAAATGATGGATCAGGCCAAGGACCAGGCCAAGGAGATGCGCGAGGAAGCCGCCGAGGCAGTGGACGAGGCCACGGCCAGAGTCAAGGAAGAAGCCGCCGAAATGCAGGCCAAGGCCGGCGAGATGGCGGACGACGTCGCCGCCGAGGCTGAAGAAATGCAGGACAAGGTCGCCGACGAGGCAGCCGAGGCCAAAGAGTCCATGGAAGAGAAGATGGACAAGGCAAAAGACGACGCCAAGAAGAAACTCGAGTCCATGAGCGGCTGAATCAGCCGGCCGGGAGCATCCTGCGAACCAGCGCCTCGCACTGCTCCCGGTCCATGAATTTCGGCACCGGGTAGTTGCCGTGCGCCTCCTCGAGAGCGCGCGCGGCGATGACCGGAACGTCAAGCACCTGCAGCGCATCGAGTGTAGCCGGAATCCCGAAACGCTCGTTCAGCGCACGCACGCCATCGACGAAGGCCTGGGCCCGTTCGCGCTCTGTCTGGGACGGGGCTGCCAGGCCCGCGGCCTCGGCAAGCTCGGCGAGGGTGTCGGTCTCGTCGTCGACGTAGAAATCCAGCACGTACGGCATGACGATGGCGTTCGCCAGGCCGTGCGGGGTGTGGTATAGCGCGCCGAACTGGTGCGCAATCGCGTGCACGTAACCGACGATCGCCCGCGTGAAGGCGAGTCCCGCGTAGCAGGCCGCGAGAGCCATCGACTCGCGCGCTTCGACGTCGTCACCCTGCTCGTAGGCGCGTGGCAGGTTGGCGAAGATCAGGCGCACGGCGCTCAGGGCGTAGCGGTCGGTTTCCTCGGTCGCGATGGTCGACAGGTAGGACTCGACCGCGTGCGTCAGGGCATCCATACCGGTGGCGGCCGTCACCGCCGGCGGCAGTCCGAGCATGATCTCGGGGTCCAGCGCCGCCATTGCCGGCACCAGCTTGGGATCCGCGACGACCTGTTTCTGCCGCGCCTGCGTGTCGGTGACCACGGCCGCGACGGTGACCTCGGAACCGGTGCCAGCCGTGGTCGGAATCGCATACAGCGGCACCAGTGTACCGGACACCTTGAAGTTGCCGATCAGCTTCTCGGTGGTCTTGCCACCCGTGACCCGCGCGGCGATGATCTTTGCCGCATCCATCGG
>CAZOUC010000372.1:0-279 GCA_964582825.1 uncultured Enterobacteriaceae bacterium
GGGTGCTCGACCTGCAGCCGGGTGTTCATCTCCATGAAGTAGAAGGCGCCATCGGCGCCGAGCAGGAACTCGACGGTGCCGGCGCCGCGGTAGTCGATGGCGCGCGCGGCGCGCACCGCAGCCTCGCCCATCGCCGCCCGGCGCGCCGCGTCGAGACCGGGCGCGGGTGCCTCCTCGATGATCTTCTGGTGCCGGCGCTGCACCGAGCAGTCGCGCTCGAACAGGTACACCGCGCCGCCCTGCGCGTCGCAGAACACCTGCACCTCGACGTGACGCGGA
>CAZOUC010000372.1:289-3233 GCA_964582825.1 uncultured Enterobacteriaceae bacterium
GACGCGGACCGCGCAGGAATTTCTCCACCAGCATACGGTCGTCGCCGAAGGCCTTTGCCGCCTCGCGCCGGGCGGCCGCCAGTCCGGCATCGAACTGCGCTGCCGATTCGACCAGGCGCATGCCTTTGCCGCCGCCGCCCGCCGCGGCCTTGAGCAGCACCGGGTACCCGACCTCGGCAGCGGCCTGGCGCAGGGTGGCCGGGTCCTGGTCGTCGCCGTGATAGCCCGGCAGCAGGGGAACCCCGGCCTCGCCCATGATGCGCTTGGCGGCGCTCTTCGAGCCCATGGCCTCGATGGCCGGCGCCGGCGGCCCGACGAAGACCAGGCCGGCCGCCTCGCAGGCGCGGCAGAATTCAGCGTTTTCGGACAGAAAGCCGTAACCGGGGTGGATGGCCTCGGCGCCGCTGCGCCGGGCCGCGTCGATGACCCGGTCGATACGCAGGTAGGAATCGGCCGGCGGTGCCGGGCCGAGCCGGATCGCCTCGTCGGCGAGGTCCACGTGCAGGGCGTCGCGATCCGCGTCCGAGTACACGGCCACGGTCGCGATCCCGAGTCGCCGGGCGGTTCTGACGACCCGGCAGGCGATTTCCCCGCGATTGGCGATCAGCAGTTTGCGGAACATGGCGGCGCCTACTCCCGGCCGGTACGCCACTTCGGCGCACGCTTGTCGAAAAAGGCCTGCAGTCCTTCCTGTCCCTCGGCGGACACCCGTGCCGCGGCGATCCGTTCGCTGGTCTCGCGCCGCAGCGCGGCATCGATCGGTCGACCCGCGAGATCGGTCACCAGCTGTTTTGCGGCGCGTACCGCCTGCGGCCCGTTGGCCAGCCAGGCGTCGACGTAGCGCGCCACGGCGGCGTCGAGCGCGTCGTCGGCGACCCGCTCGGTCAGCAAGCCGAGCGATGCCGCGGTGTCGGCGTCGATCGGCTCGGCGGTGGTGAAGTAACGTCGCGCCGCGCGTTCGCCGATCGCCGCGATGACGTACGGCCCGATGGTCGCCGGGATCAGACCGAGCCGCACCTCGCTGAGCATGAAGCGGGCCTGTCCGGTTCCGACGGCAACGTCACAGCAGCTCACCAGTCCGACACCGCCGCCGTACGCGGCGCCGTGCACCCGGGCGATGCTCGGCGCCGGAAACCGGCTCAGCGCGTGCAGCATGTCCGCCAGCGCCTCGGCATCGCGCAGGTTGTCCTGGTAATCGTACGCGGCCATCCGCTGCATCCAGCCCAGGTCGCCGCCGGCGGAGAAACTCCGGCCGGCGCCGGCCAGCACCAGCGCCCGTACGGTCGGATCGTCCCGGTAGCGGCGCAGCGCCGCCGAGATCGCCTCGATCATCGCGTCGTCGAAGGCGTTGTGGCGCTCGGGACGCGAGAGCGTCAGGGTCAGGACCCCACGCGCGTCGAGATCCACCAGCAGCGCGTCGCTCATGCGCTTCTCCTCACATGCGGAACACGCCGAAGCGCGTGTCGCCGATCGGTGCATTGAGAGCGGCCGACAGGCACAGGCCGATGACGCTGCGGGTATCCGCGGGGTCGATGACGCCGTCGTCCCACAGCCGTGCGGAGGCGTAGTAGGGATGGCCCTGCCGGTCGTAGGTATCGATGATCGGCTGCTTGAAAGCGGCCTGCTCCTCGTCGCTCCAGTGCTCGCCGCTGCGGGCGAGCTGGTCCTTCTTGACCTGCGCCAGTACGGACGCCGCCTGCTCGCCGCCCATCACCGACACCCGGGCGTTCGGCCACATGAACAGGAAGCGCGGGTCGTAGGCGCGCCCGCACATGCCGTAATTGCCGGCACCGAAGGAACCGCCGATCAGCAGAGTCAGCTTCGGGACCCTGGCGCAGGCCACCGCCGTGACCATCTTGGCACCGTGCTTGGCGATACCGCCGGCCTCGTACTGCGCGCCGACCATGAAGCCGGTGATGTTCTGCAGGAACAGCAGGGGTATGCGGCGCTGCGCGCAGAGCTCGACGAAGTGGGCGCCCTTCTGCGCCGACTCGCTGAACAGGATGCCGTTGTTGGCGACGATGCCGACCGGGTAGCCCAGCACGTGGGCGAAACCGCACACCAGGGTGGTACCGAACAGGGCCTTGAACTCGTCGAACTCCGAGCCGTCGACGAGCCGAGCCAGCACTTCGCGCACGTCGTACTGGCGGCGTGGATCGGCCGGCACCACGCCGTAGATCTCGCGCGGGTCGAACAGCGGCTCGCGCGGTTCGCGCAGCGGGATGTCGACGGGCTTGCAGCGATTGAGACGGCCGACCACCTGGCGCGCGAGCGCCAGGGCGTGACGGTCGTCCTCCGCGTAGTGGTCGGCGACGCCCGAGGTCCGGCAGTGCACGTCGGCGCCGCCGAGCTCCTCGGCGCTGACCACCTCGCCGGTGGCCGCCTTGACCAGTGGCGGACCGCCGAGAAAGATCGTGCCCTGCTCGCGCACGATGATCGACTCGTCGGCCATCGCCGGCACGTAGGCGCCGCCGGCGGTACAGGACCCCATCACCACGGCGATCTGGGCGATGCCGTCGGCGGACATGTTCGCCTGGTTGTAGAAAATGCGCCCGAAGTGCTCGCGATCCGGGAATACCTCGTCCTGGCGCGGCAGGTTGGCACCGCCGCTGTCGACCAGGTAGACGCAGGGCAGGCGATTCTCCGCCGCGATGGTCTGCGCCCGCAGGTGCTTCTTGACCGTGAGCGGGTAGTAGCTGCCGCCTTTGACGGTCGCGTCGTTGGCGACGATCACGCACTCCTGGTCCGCGATCCGGCCGATGCCGGTGATCAGCCCGGCTGCCGGCACGTCCTCGCCGTATACCTCGTGCGCGGCGAGCTGCGACAGTTCGAGGAACGGCGCGCCCGGATCGAGCAGCAGGTTGACGCGCTCGCGCGGCAGCAGCTTGCCGCGCTCGACGTGACGCTGGCGGGCGCGATCGCCACCCCCCTGCTTGATGCGTTC
>CAZOUC010000373.1:0-3220 GCA_964582825.1 uncultured Enterobacteriaceae bacterium
ACCACGCCGAGGAAGCGTACTCGCGGCTCGGCGCGCAGATCCGGCGGGCCGTCGGCAAACTGCTGGCAGAGTCCGGCGCGCCGGTGGAGGAGGTGTACATGGTCGGCGGCAGTTCGCGGTCGCCGTTCCTGCAGCGCATCGTCGCCGAGGCCAGCGAGGGCCGCCCGCTGCGCCTGACCGATCCGTCGTTCACCGTGGTCGACGGCCTGGCCCTGCGGGCGGCCGGTCAGGCCTGATGCCGGGCGCCGCCGGCCGCGAGCCCGCGGAATCGCCCCGGGTGTCTCCTGACGCGCCGGCGGCCGGGTCGGCCGGCGAGGTATTCCGCACTTTCCTGCACCTGGGCCTGACGTCCTTCGGCGGGCCGATCGCGCACATCGGCTACTTCCGCCGCGCGCTGGTGGAACAGCGCCGCTGGGTGAGTGACGGCCAGTTCGCGCAGCTGCTGGCGATCTGCCAGTTCCTGCCCGGGCCGTCCAGCAGCCAGCTCGGCTTCAGCCTTGGCCTGCTGCGCGCCGGCTGGACGGGCGCTCTGGCCGCTTTCGTCGCCTTCACGCTGCCTTCCGCGGTGCTGCTGGTGCTGTTCGCGTCCCTGCTGCCCTGGCTTGGCAGCGGTGCCGGCGCTGCCACGCTGCAGGGCCTGAAGATCGTCGCTTTCGCGGTCGTCGCGGACGGCGTGCTGGGCATGGCGCGAAAGCTGTGCCCGGACGCGACCCGCGGCAGCGTCGCCGTGATCACCGCCGTCGCCGTGCTGCTGCTCGACAGCGTCTGGGCCCAGGTTCTGGTCGTGCTCGCCGGAGCCGCGGCCGGGCTGGTGCTGGTACGCGGCGCCGAAGGCCTGCAGGACGCCGCGCTGCCGGTTCGCCACGGCCTGCGTTTGGCGCTGCTGCTGCTCGGCCTGTTCGCGCTGTTGTTGCTCGGCCTGCCCCTGCTGGCCGGCGCCGGAGGGTCTGCGCTGGCCGTGGCCGATGCCTTTTACCGCGCCGGCGCACTCGTGTTCGGTGGCGGTCACGTGGTACTGCCCCTGCTCGAGACCTCGGTGGTCGACCCGGGCTGGCTGTCGCAGGACACGTTCCTCGCCGGTTACGGCGCGGCGCAGGCGATCCCGGGCCCGATGTTCGCCTTCGCCGCCTACCTGGGCGCGCTGATTCCGGGCGCCGTGCCGGGCGTGGTCATGGCGGCGGTCGCCCTGCTGGCGATCTTCCTGCCGGGCCTGCTGCTGGTAAGCGGCGTGCTGCCGCTCTGGCACCGCCTGTCGGCACGGCCCGCCGCGGCGCGCCTCGTCGCCGGCGTCAACGCCGCCGTCGTCGGCCTGCTCGGCGCGGCTCTGTACGATCCGATCTTTGTGTCGGGCATCCGCTCGACCCCGGATCTGGCGATCGGCCTCGTTGCGTTCGCCATGCTGGCCCTGTGGCGCTGGTCAGCGCTGGTGGTGGTCGTCTGGTGCGTGCTGGCGTCGCTGCTCCGCTACGCTGTGGCCTGAGACCCGCCAGAAGTCAGTCGACGAAGCCCTCGTCACCGAAGTCCGGGCAGGCGTCGACCGGCTGCGGCGCGGCAGCCTGCTCTGATGCGCCACCGAGCCAGCAGTCGTCGAAGATCGAGCAGTAGCAGAAGGTGAGTTGCGTCGCCGGGTCCGCGGCCACAGCGGCCAGCGCCGGGGCCAGCACCGGGTCCTGCGTGAACAGGATCGCCACTTCCTCGCCGGGCCGCAGCACGCGCTGTCGGACGAACTGGCGCTGCGCCGGACGGAGCTCGCCATCCCCGGCCGTGGTGATCAGGTCGTTCCAGTCGCGCATGGCGCGGCCGTCGATCACCAGACGCATGCTCCGCATGCGCGCCGGGCCGACCCCGGCGTTGATCAACTGGAACGTGAACGAGGCGTCCTCGTCGTCCCGCGCGTCAAAGGTGCGGAACTGCACGATCGGCCACACCGACGCCGCGGTCTGCTTGCGCACCGCCTCCGATTCACCGAGGGCCGCATACAGCGCAACCACGGCGACGAACACGCCGACCAGCGCGATGACCGTCTGCCACACCGCCATGCGTGCGAACACCCGCGCGTCGACCGGCGGCCGTTCCGGGGAGGTCTCGACGGGCGAGTTGGCGGTGGTGTCCGGGGACGGGCCAGGTGGATCGGTCATCGCGGGGCTCCTGCCGTTTACCGACCATTCTATGGCCTGCGCGTGGCGCGTGGTCTTGGCGCAGGGCGTCGACCGGCCTTTGTCCCAGGAGAACGCCCGTCCTTGCCATCTATTGCGACGGATTCGTTCAGCTGAGCGTCGGGAAGCGGCGCGCTACGGGTTCACTTCGACCCGGGTCCAGAGCGCCCCGTCGCGGATATGGCGATGTCGCGTCTGGGGTGCGCCGCGCAGTTCCAGGTGATCGACTTCTTCCGGGTCGAGCAGCAGCAGCACGAAGTCGGGGCTGACGTTTTCGGGGTCTGGATCGACCTCGAAGGCGTCGCCGGGAGCGCGAGGCCCGCCCGGTGTCGGCCACAGGAACTGCTGGCGCGTCGCGTCCGACAGCTCCCGCCACAGCGCCCGGCGCGCCTGCTGGTCGGCCGAGCCGCGATCGACCCAAGTGACCGCGCCAGACAGGCGGAACTGCTCCCGGGTTTTCGGAAAGTACCAGGCGATCGCGCCGTAGGCTCGGTGGTGCAGATCGGCGAACTTCGCGCTGCGCGCGTCGCTCACGACGCGCAGCCGGTCGCCGTCGGGCTCGAAGCCGCGAAACACCACCGTGCGGTTGGCGGGGCGGCCGTCCGGGCGCACCGTGGCGAACTGCAGGTAGCGCGCCTCCGGCGCCGCGCGGTTGCGGTGCAACGCGCGCAGCAGCTCGGCGCGCCAGGGCGCCGGACTCACGGTTCCCGCGGCGGCAATGGCAGGATTTCGGCGGAGTCCTCGGACGTGTCGGTCGCGGTCGCCTGCAGCGCGCGGCGCACGGCGTCGAGCGACTGCCGCAGGCGTTGCTCGTGCACCGAGGCGCGGGCCCCCAGCGCGACCAGTTCCTCGAACAGTTCGGCGGGGATCGAGTCGCGACTGGCGTGCAGGCGCTGCAGCAGGCCGCGGAAGTCGCGGACCAGGGCGATTCCGGATTGCAGGGTGCCGTGTTCGCGCTTCAGGGCCTGGCGGGAAGTACGGTCCCGCTCCCGACGCTGCATGTCGCGCCGGCAGGATGGAGGGTCGTCGTCCGGGTGATGGTCCGTGCCGGTCAAGGCCCGTCC
>CAZOUC010000374.1:0-2515 GCA_964582825.1 uncultured Enterobacteriaceae bacterium
GTATCTACGACGTGATGGTCAATTCCTGGGCGATCCTGCTGGTGGCCCTGTTCGCGCCGCTGCTGGCCGGCGTGTACTGGAAGCGCGCCAACGGCACCGCGGCAGTGGCCGCGATCCTGGCGGGGCTCGGTTCCTGGCTGCTGCTGTCGCTGCTGCTCGACGAGTGGCCGGCGGACGTGTTCGCGGCCGTCATCGCCGCCGTGACCCTGGTGGTCGTCGCGTTCGCCACCGGCGAACGCGATACGCCGCTGCCGCTGTGCACCCTGGACGGCGAGGCGATCGGCCAGGACAGGAAATTCGGACTGTGACGCGTCGGCAGACCAGACGCACCGTACAAGCCGGCGCGCCGCGATGAAGATCCCGGCCTTCGTCCCCGAGGACCTGCGCCAGCTGCTGCGCTTCGTGCCGACGCGCGGCTGGGACGCGCTGGAGTGGGCGCCGCTGCTCGGCACGCTGCGCGGGGTCAGCGTGCAGTACGTCACCGGCCGCGGTGTCGCGAGCCTGCGCCGCGAGGTGGAGCGGGTGGCGGCGCCGGTGCGGCTCACCCCCCGGCTGCGTGGCGTCGACGTACTCGACACGGTCGACGACGAAGTCGCTCTGGCCGCCGCCGGCGACGACATTCTGCGCCTGTACTTCGCCCAATGGCTGGTCGACGCCGGCCTGTTCATCGATCTGCGCGCGTCGCGCTTCGGCATCGACGCCGACGGCGGGCTGCACTATGCGCCCAATGGCCTGTGGATCCGCCTGCAGCCGGACTTCCGGGCCGGAATGGTGGCGCTGTATCGTTCCTTTTACAGCGACGACGACGGCGCTTTCGACGCGGCGCTGCGGCAGATGGGCATGCTGCGCCCGGGCCTCGGCAAGCGCGCGGAACGGGAACTGAAAGCCCTGCTGCAGGCGCACTTCGGCATCGACCAGCGCGCGCAGCGTTTCTCGATCGACCGCTTCAAGGCATCCTTCGACGAACTGTTCGAGTTCTTCATCGAGCACGACTACAAGCTCGGCAGCGATTTCGTGTTCGTCGGTTTCTACCTGATCACCCTGTACCTGACCCTGGAACAGGGCGGCCAGGCGCACGACGTGCGCCGGATCTGCTCGGAGGTCCTGCTCGACGGGACCTGAACTCAGGCCCGGCTGCGCAGGAAGATCATCGCGATCGCGCCGCTGACGAGCGTGCCGACCACACCACTGACCGTGGCCATCAGCAGGTAATTGCCGAGGTTGAAATAGGCCACCGCCTCGCTGCGCGCGGTACCCCGGGCGACCGCGGCGTCGATCATCGTCTCGAAGAAGCCCGGATTGATGACGCCGAGGTACAGCCACTGGGTCACGGGCGACAGCAAGGCGATCACCAGGGCGATCAGCGCCGTGCTGAGCAGCCCCTGGACGTAGCTCAGGCTACCCTGGCGGCGCTTCTTGTCGCGCAGGCCGAGCACCAGCAGCACGATGGCCAGCGGAATCCACAACATGGTCACGATCGGGTGGTACGCGATCAGCGGGCCGTGCAGGCCGACGGCCCACTCCAGCAGGACCCAGAGGAATCCCGCGACCACGATAATCAGCCCCCACTTGAGCTCTACCGGCATGGCTCCCCTCCTTATCGTTATCGTCCAGGCCACCTTCAGGGTATCCGATTGCGACGGGTCACCGACAGCGGGCTCAGCGCGCGGCGCGGTAGAACGCCTCCAGTTCGCGCCACCACGCCGCTCGTGGCGACAGGTCCAGCGAGTTGTGCCCCGCCAGCGGCTGCACGTGCAGCCACTTGCGACCGGCATAGCCGTCGTACAGGGCCTGGCCGAGCGCCGTCGGCACCACCTCGTCGCGCCCGGCGAGCAGGAACCCGACCGGACCGGGAAAGCGCGCGAGGTCCGCGGCGCAGTCGAAACGTTCGCTCAGCAGCTGCCCCACCGGCAGCCAGGGGTAGTGGTGCGCGGCCACGTCCTCGAGACTCGTGAACGGCGTGACCAGCAGCACTCCCGCGAGCCGCTCCGGCGCCACACCCGCCAGGTGACAGGCCACACCGCTGCCGAGGGATTCGCCGAGCAGGTACAGCGGGCGACGGTCCGCCGCGACCAGGTTCCGGAGGGCGCTCTCGGCCGCCTGCTTGAGGTTCTGCGCCGACGGCTCACCCGCCCGCGAGCCGTAGCCGGGATACTCGAACAGCAGCACCTCGAAGGGCGGATCGAAGGCCGACAGCGGCGGGACGTAGTAGACGCGATCCAGAGCCTGTCCGGCGTTGCCGTGAAACACCAGCATCCGCGGCCCGGACGCTGTGCCGCCGCGGCGCCAGCCGACCCGTTCGCCGTCGATCCGCCAGGGCTCGAGCCCGAGCCCGGCGGCACGCGGCAGCAGCTCCGCTTCGTTGCTGCGGGCTGGAAAGAAGATCAGCTGTTTCTGCAAGGCGGCCAGCATCAGCACCACTCCCGTCATCACGACGACCGGCACCGAGACGGCCCGCAGGATGCGCCGCATTGCCCGACCCCTTCCCCCGGTCTGTTCTGTTCCGGTCCGGCGC
>CAZOUC010000374.1:2525-3218 GCA_964582825.1 uncultured Enterobacteriaceae bacterium
CGTGCCACCGGATCGTTGCCGCCGGTCCGATGATAGTATCGACGCTGACCGGCGGCGGCGAGCCCGCGCCGGCCGACGCGGAGCACGACATGGCGCGCCAGCAGCGGGACAGGGTGTTGATTCTCGGCGGCGGCTTCGCCGGCCTTGCCTGCGCCCGCGCGCTGCCCGCGCGCGACTTCGCCGTGGTGCTGGTCGACCGGCGCGACCGTTTCGAATTCCTGCCCAACATCCACGAGCTGGTCTCCGGCGTCAAGACGCCCGCCTCGCTGCAACTGGCGCTCAAGCCCTTGCTGCGACGTCAAGGGCACCGCTTTCGCCGCGGCACGGTTCTGTCGATCGACCGCGACGCGCGCCGCGTCCTGCTCGAGGGCGGCGGCAGCGTCGTCTACGACCGCCTGGTGCTCGCGATCGGCGGCGTCGACGCGACCTATGGCGTGACCGGCGTGGCGCGCCACGCCCTGCCCTTCAAGTCGATCGCCCAGTGCGCGCGGATCGGCGCCGCGCTGCGCGCCCTCGCCAGCCGCACCGGGATCGGGCGCGTGGTCATCGTCGGCGGCGGGCTGGAAGGCGTCGAGGCGCTCGGCGAAATCCTGCGGCGCTACCGCGACAGCGGGATGCAGGTCACGCTGCTCGAGGCCCGCGAGCGCCTGCTGCCGGAAGCGCCGGCGGTGCTGGACGCGCAGCTGCGGACCC
>CAZOUC010000375.1:0-3203 GCA_964582825.1 uncultured Enterobacteriaceae bacterium
CTCACCGCCGCGTTCGGCGCCGGCGGCGGGCTGCTGCTGCTGTCGGTGCTGGCCAATCTCCTGCCGGCGCCCGCGGTGATCCCGGTGCACGGCCTGGTCCAGCTCGGCTCCAACTCAGGACGAGCGTGGCTGGCACGCCGGGACATAGAGTGGAAGCGAGCGCTTACTTTTATGGCCGGAGCACTGGCCGGCGCGGCGGCCGGCGCGCTGGTCCTGCAGCGCATCGCTCCGGTCCTGCTGCAGCTGAGCATTGCCGGCTTCCTGCTGTGGACCTGCTGGGGGCCGAAGATCCGCCTGGAAGTCTCGGACCGGCGAGCGCTGCCGGCGTTCGGCGCCGCGACCGGTCTGCTCGGCCTGTTCGTCGGCGCCGTCGGTCCGGCCGTGCTCGCCAGCCTGCGCCGGGGCGCACCGAACCGGGTCGCGCTGGTGGCCACCAGCGCCGCCTGCATGGCGTCGGTGCACCTGTTCAAAGTGGGGGCCTACGGCCTGGCGGGTTTCGACCCGGCACCGTGGCTGGGCCTGGTGGCGCTGCTGATCGCGGCCGGCCTGGTCGGCACGTCGCTGGGGCTGCGCCTGCTCCGGCGCATGCCGGAACGGCGCTTTCAGGTGCTGCTCAAGTGGGTGCTGACCGCGCTGGCGGCGCGCATGCTCTGGAACGCTCTGATCGGCGGCGCCTGAGGTCTCAGTTCACCGCCGCGGTGGTAGCCGCGGCGCGCTCGCGGCGCTCGCGGTCGACCAGGTAGTCGATAACCTCGACCATCTCGCCCATGTTCTGCACGTACTTGCCCGACACCTTGTACTTGCCGGCCACGACGACCTCCGGCGTGCCGGTGATGCGGAACGCCCGGGCACGGGCGTCGGCCTGGCGAACCGCCGTCTTGACGCCGAAGGAATCGAAGGCCTTGCGGAAGTCCTCGTCGCTGACGCCGTACTTGGCGAAGAATTCGGCAATCTCATCGGCGTCGTCGAAACGCTTGCGCTCGACGTTCATCGCCGAGAAAAGCGGCATGTGCAGTTCCTCGAGCCTGCCGAGTGCGTCGGCGGTGTAGAACATGCGCGCGTGCAGCTGCATCTTGGCATTCCACATCGCCGGTGAGCGGTAGAAGTCGACATCCTCGGCCTTCTTGCCGTCCCACCCGGTCATCATCGGCCCGAAGCGGAAGCAGTGGATGCAGCCGTACCAGAACACCTCGACGACCTCGATCTTGTCCGGGTCACGGGTGCGCACGTCCTCGGACAGGCGCTCGTAGTGAGTGCCCTCGACCCAGCGCTCCTGCGCCTGGGCAAGCACCGGGACCAGCAACAGGGCGGCAAGCAGGATTCGCAGCATGGTGGGTTCTCCCGACTGGATTCTGATTCTGTTCAGCATCTGACCGGCGCAGGCCCGTCGGAGTTCAGTGCAGCGCCGGCCGCCGGACCGGCGCCCGGGACTCAGCGCAGGCCCTGGATGTAGTTGGCCACCGCGTCGATTTCGCGGTCGTTCATGCGTTCGGCAACGCCCTGCATGATCGCATTGGCCCGCGAGCCGTCGCGGTAGGCCTTCAGCGAAGACGCCGTGTACGTCGCCTTTTGCCCGGCCAGGTGCGGGAACTTCGCTGGCCCGTTGCCGGCGCCGGCCGGGCCGTGGCAGGCGATGCAGGCCGCCACGTCGCGCTCGCTGATACCGGCCCGGTAAATCTGCTGTCCGAGGTCGATGTTCTCGGGCCTGGCGACCCCAACGGCCGCCGGCCTGGCCGCGTAGTAGTCGGCGATTGCCGCGAGGTCGGCGTCGCTCATATTGTCGAGCAGGCCCATCATGGTCGGAATCATGCGCTCGCCGCTCTTGATCATCTGCAACTGCTGGAGGGTGTACTCAGGGTGCTGGCCGGCGAGATTGGGAAACGTCGGGGCGACGCCGATGCCGTCCTGACCGTGGCAGGCGGCACAGACGAGCACTTTCTGCTCCACCTGCGCGCTGGCAGGCCCCGCGAGCAGCAGGGCAAGAAAGACAAGGACTGCGAACCTGTTCATCAGAAATCCTGTACTGTCAGCAACTTACTTGGACCCGGCCATCAGCATGATGACCGCCTCGAGCTCTCCATCGGTGCAGTCGGGGCACATCCCGCCCGGCGGCATCGCGCCGAGGCCCTGACGAACGCTCGCCACGAGGCCGTCCATGCCCTTGGCATCCAGACGCTGCTGCCAGGTCGCAGCGTCACCGGTCCTGGGCGCGTTCGCAACCCCGGCCGCGTGGCATACGGTGCAGCTGCGCTTGTAGATCGCCTGGGGGTCGCGGTCTGCGGCGGCGGCATCGGCGGTCGCGAACAGCAGGACCAGCAGGCCGAATAGGAATCGGTTCATTCGAGGCACTCCAAGGGGCACGCCGGAGAACTGGGGGCGCGACTAAAGCGCCGAAATTATAATCGGGTCCCGACATATTAGAAAGTTGTCTAGAGGCCGACGCAGGCGCGCTGCAGGCCGACGAATCCACGGCACAGGACACCGGCCATGCACGACGCCTCGCCCTACCACTCGGCCCGCTTTCTGACCAGCGCGCCCGACCTGCGCCGCTGCCCGGACGACACCGGCGCCGAGGTCGCGTTCTGCGGCCGCTCCAACGCCGGCAAGTCCAGCGCCATCAACCTGCTCACCGGTCAGACCCGGCTGGCGCGGACCAGCAAGACACCGGGGCGGACCCAGCAGATCAACTTCTTCACGCTCGATGCGGAACGCCGGCTGGTCGACCTGCCGGGCTACGGCTACGCCAAAGTCCCGGAAGCCACCCGCCGCCGCTGGGAAGTCGAACTCGCGCGCTACCTGCGCGAACGCGAGTGCCTGCGCGGCCTCGTCCTGGTCAGCGACCTGCGCCGCGAACTGCCCGCCGGCGACCGCCACCTGCTGGAATGGGCCGAAGCCGGCCGCCTCCCGGTGCACGTCCTGCTGACCAAGGCGGACAAGCTCAGCCGCGGCGCGGCCCGGCAGACCCTGCAGCGGTGCCGCAAGGAACTGGCCGGGCGGGAGATGGTGACCTTGCAGTTGTTTTCGGCCTTGAGCAAGGAGGGGCTGGAGGAGCTGCGGAGCGTTCTGGATGCGTGGTTGGGGTTCTTGTGAGGCGGAGAGGTCCGTTCCTGTCCCCGTTCGGTGCCGCCGCAGGTGGAGTCTGGCACGAAGGCTCCGGCGGGCCAGGTGCCGCTGCCGGAAACGTCGGCGGCCAGGGACGGCCG
>CAZOUC010000376.1:0-3184 GCA_964582825.1 uncultured Enterobacteriaceae bacterium
AACTGCTCAACGAAATCCTCGACATGTCGAAGATCGAGGCGGGCAAGCTGACCGTCGAGGCGCTCGATTTCGATCCGCTGGAGGTCGTCGAAGAAGTCCGCATGCTGGTCGACATGCTCGCGCAGGCGAAGGGGCTCGAGCTGCGTCTGCGGCCGCAGCCACCGCTGCCGCGTCGGGTGCGCTCCGACCCGCTGCGCTTCAAGCAGATTCTGCTCAACCTGTGCTCGAATGCCGTGAAGTTCACCGAGCAGGGATCGGTCACCATCGAGATCGGCTTCCTGCCCGAGTCATCGCGCTTGCAGGTGGCGGTCGCTGATACCGGGATGGGGATCGAGGAGGCCGACCAGTCGCGCATTCTCGAGCCGTTCCAGCAGGCCGACGAGTCGACCAGCCGACGCTACGGCGGTACCGGACTCGGCCTGTTCATCAGCCGGCGCCTCGTCGAGCTTCTCGGCGGCGAGCTGACCCTGCGCAGCAGCCCCGGCGAAGGCACGCGGTTCTCGTTCTCGATCGACACCGGCGTCGTCTACGACGAGGAGCTGGTAGACGACCCGGGGGCGCTGACGGTCTACGCTCCGGCCGCGGCGCGCGACCCGGCGCCGAGGCTGCGCGGTCGGGTGCTGGTCGCCGACGACTGGCACGACAACATCAACCTGATCGCCCTGTACCTGCAGAGCGCTGGCCTGGCCTGCGACCTGGCCGCCGATGGGGAGGAAGCAGTAGAGCGCGCCCTGTCGCAGTCCTACGACCTGGTACTGATGGACATCCGGATGCCGGTGATGAACGGGGTCGAGGCGACCCGCCTGCTGCGCGGCGCGGGCTTTTCGGCACCGATCGTGGCCCTGACCGCCAACGTCATGAGCGAGGACGTCGCCCGCTACCTGGCCAACGGCTTTGACCAGGCCCTGGCAAAGCCGATCGAGAGGCGGCGCTTCTACGCGGCGCTGGCGGCGTTCCTGCCGGCGGCCGACGCGGCAGACGCGGTCGATGGATCTGCCGTCGAGCAGGTCTCGGCAGACCTGCGCCGCCGTTTCGTGGATGGCCTGCCGGCGCGCCTGCAGGCACTGGAGGCCGCGCAGGTGGCCGGGGATCCGCAGGCACTGTCCGAACTGGCGCACGACCTCAAGGGTGCGGGCGGCAGCTTCGGACATCCCGAGCTGAGCGCCATCGGGCGACGCCTGGAGCGGAGCGGACTGGTCGGGGACCTCACTGCCACCGGGCGCGAGCTCGACGAGCTGCGCGCCGCTGTCGACGCCATACGCCGGCCCTGAGCGAATCGGCTATACTCCGCGGCACGTTTTCCGGCTGGGTTCATCGCTGATGGCCGAAGAGATCGCGCTGATTGCCGACGACTCGCAGCTGATGTGCGACCGGCTCGAGGAAGAGCTGATCGACCTCGGCTTCGATCGCTGTATCAAGGTGCTCAACGGGCAGGAGGCGGTGCGGGTCTTCAAGGCAGAGCCGGTCTCCATCACGTTCCTCGACATCGGTATGCCGGTCATGGACGGGCTGCAGACCCTGCAGATCATCAAGTCGCTGCAACCGGATGCCTACGTCGTCATCGCCAGCGGCACGTCGGCCGTCGACAAGGTCAAGGCGGCGATCAAGCTCGGTGCGAGGGGATTCATGGTCAAGCCATACAACTCGGAGAAACTGCGCGAAGTGGTGCGCAATTTCCGAGGCGGCGAATGACGCGACTGCCTCGCATCCCGACAGAGGCCTGATTCAACATGACCAATGGACGGCGCGGCCCCTTCAGTGACGCCCGTACCGACGTCGACCGCCTGCGGCTGACGCCGAGCACCGAGCAGACGCGCTCTCCGACCTACCGGCTCGCCTACGCCGATCCCGACTTTCTGGTGCGCGCGGAACTGCGCCCGGTCCGCCTGCAGCTGGAACTGCTCAAGCCGGAGCTGGTGCAGCAGGAGCTCGGCATCGACGCGACGATCGTCGTATTCGGCAGCACGCGGATTCCGCAGCGTGAAGACGCCGAAGCGGCGCTACTGGCGGCACGGGAAGCCGCCGAGGCGGGCGATGAGGCGGGCGAACGGCGGGTCCGCATCGCCGAGCGGGTGCTCGCCAATACCCGGTACTACGACGAGGCCCGCGCGCTCGGCCGCCTGATCAGCGAACACGAACCGCAGGACGGCGGCGGCCAGAAACTCGCGGTGATCACCGGCGGCGGACCGGGCATCATGGAGGCGGCCAACCGCGGCGCTTACGACGTCGGGGCACGCAGCGTCGGCCTGAACATCGTGCTGCCGCTTGAGCAATACCCGAACCGCTTCATCACGCCGGAACTGTGTTTCCAGTTTCACTACTTCGCGATCCGGAAGATGCATTTTCTGATGCGCGCCAAGGCCCTGGTGGCGTTTCCCGGCGGCTACGGCACCCTCGACGAGCTGTTCGAGACTCTGACCCTGGTGCAGACCGGCAAGGTCGAACCGGTGCCGGTACTGCTTTTCGGTCGCGAGTTCTGGGACCGGATCGTCGATTTCCAGGCGCTGCGCGACGAGGGCATGATCGCCGAGCGCGACCTCGATCTGTTTGAATTCGTCGAGACCGCCGACGAGGCCTGGGCGAAGATCCGGGCCCGCTACGGCTGGTGAGTCTGCACGGCGCGGTCCACCCAGATGGACTGTGTCGCCGTGTTGTAGCGGGCGTAAAAGGGGCGCGGCAGGCGCTGGCAGAAATCCCGCATCCGTTCCTTGGCCTGCTGCAGTGACTGGGCCACGAAGTAGCGCGGCTGGTAGCGCGTGATCGGAAAATCCTGTTCGCAGGCCACGTCCGGGTCCCAGTCGAGCAGTTCCGGCCGCACCGCGCTGCCGCCCGCCGGACGGTATTCCGCACAGGCGTATTCCAGTTCGCCGAAGCTCGACAGCAGGCCGGCGCCGTAGGCCTTCAGTTCGTCGTTCTCGCGCAGCAGGCCGAACTCGACCGAGTGCCAGTAACAGCGGGCCAGGCGCTCGATATCGGCGTCCGAGGCGCCGAGGCTCGCCAGGCCGATTTCCTGCGAGAACTCGGCGAAGGCCGGGTCGGCGAACATCGGTGCGTGGCCGATCAGTTCGTGGCACAGGTCCGGTTCCGGCGTGTACAGCGGCTTCGAGTGGTGGCGGATGTACTGCGTCGAGAAGAACACGCGGAAGGCGAGGCCGTTCAGGAAGTCGCGCGAACCGAGCAGACC
>CAZOUC010000377.1:0-1149 GCA_964582825.1 uncultured Enterobacteriaceae bacterium
CGCTCCTCGAGGGCGCTGCGGTTGGGCAGGTCCGTCAGCGCGTCGTGGCCGGCCACGTGTTCGAGGCGCTCACGCTGCTCGGCGGTGGACAGCACGAGGCCATAGGCGTCGCCGATCGATTCGAACGCGGACAGTTCACGCGGACTGAACGCCACGTCTTCCCGGCCCAGCAGCCCGAACACGCCCCAGGTACCGCTGGCGGTACGGATCGGCGCGGCCACCCCGGAGTGCACGTCGACCGCGAGCAGCATGTCCAGGGCCTGCTTGGAGATGCTGTATTCGTTACGGTGCATGTACTGGAAATTCAGCGCCCGATCCTGCGTGATCACGGACCCGATCGCGGAGCTGTCGATCTGCGTTTCGGCCAGCCGATCAGCGTACTCGGGCGGCAGCCCGGTCTGGTGAGCCAGCAGCAGCCGCTGCTGCCGCGGATCGACGTAGTACACCAGACAGGCGATGACGCCGAAGGCCCGCCGCAGTGCCTCGCTGCCCGTCCGGGGCAGGGAGCGCAGATCGCGGGCTTCGCTGAGCCGGTAGACGATATCGTGGAAGGTCGACAGGATCCGGTTGGTGCTGGCCACCTGGTCGCGGTGGCGATCCAGCGCGTCGATGATCAGCAGCATTGCCGCCCCGAAGTGCAGGATCTGGTTCACCTGGACGACTTCCGCGAAACCGTATCCCGGCAGCGGGACGCTCATGCCGAGGCCATTGCAGGCCCGCAGCGTGAACACCGTGGCCAACAGGCGGCGCACCACGGTCGGCGCGTACAGGCTGTAAGCGATGAGCAGCATCGTCAGCGCCGAGACCAGTCCGAACAGGGTCTGCACGTAGCTGTTGCTGATGGCCTGCAGGATGCCGCTGAGGACGATGGAAACGAGCAGCACCGCCAGACCCGCGTACACCGCGGCGTTGAGCTGCAGCTGCAACCGGAGGCCGACGATCAGACAGGCCAGTCCGCCGTAGGCGAGCAGCACGACCGCCACACTGGCAGGCGCCGACACCTGCCCGGCTAATCCGTCGGCCGGCAGCGTCAGTCCGGTGAAGGTGAGCAGCAGGAAGCCTGCTGCCCAGTACAGGTAAGTCGTGTTGCGACGATCGCTGACCCACAGCCCGGTCAGTGCCAGGATGGCGAGCAGGCCCGGTACCGCC
>CAZOUC010000377.1:1159-3173 GCA_964582825.1 uncultured Enterobacteriaceae bacterium
GCCCCCTGGCGCGCCGGAACGCTTTGCTTTGCGCTGCGCATGTTAGCACGCCCCCGGCCCGGCGACGGGCCGGCCAAGGTGCACCGGCGGGTCGCTGATGGCTAGAATGGGCGGGCACATGAAGAGGGAGCGCCATGGCCCGCAATTACAAAAACAAGCTGCATACCCCGGAGGCACACTTTCGTCCCGGTGACGAACCGGACTTTTCGTTCCTGAGTTTTCCGGATCCGGACGAGGCGCCGCGCCCGGAGGTCATGGTCGACTCGCACGCGACGCGTGACCTGGCGGAAGGAATGGTTCGTGTGCTCGACGAGGAGCACCGCGCCCGGGGACAGTGGAATCCCGAGCTGAAGCCGACCCTGCTGCGTCGCGGCCTCAAGCACATGCTGCAGACCCGCATCTACGACGACCGCATGTTCCGCATGCAGCGCCAGGGCAAGCTGTCCTTTTACCTGAAGTCGCTCGGCGAGGAGGCCGTCGCCGTCGGTCAGGCGCTGGCGCTCAAGCAGGGCGACATGCTGTTCCCGACCTACCGGCAGCAGGGCCTGCTGTTCGTTCGCGGCCGCAATCTCGTCGACATGATGTGCAATTGCATCACCAACTCGCGCGACAACTGCAAGGGCCGTCAGCTGCCGACCATGTACAGCTGGAAGGAGGGCAACTTCTTTTCGATATCGGGCAACCTCGCGACGCAGGTGCCACAGGCGGTCGGCTGGGCGATGGCTGCGGCGTACAAGGGCGAGAACGACATTGCCGCGGCCTGGATCGGTGACGGCTCCAGCGCCGAAGCCGACTTCTACTATGCGCTGCAGTTCGCCGCGTCCTACCGGGCACCGTGCATCATCAACCTGGTCAACAACCAGTGGGCGATTTCGACGCCCTCGGAGCTGGCGGCCGGTGGCACCACCTACGCGGCACGCGCGCACGGCTTCAACCTGCCCGGTATCCGGGTCGACGGCAACGATCTGCTCGCGGTCTACGCGGTGACCGCCTGGGCGGCGCAGCGCGCGCGCCAGGGCGGTGGACCGACGCTGATCGAGCTCTACACCTGCCGCGGCGAGGGGCACTCGTCGAGCGACGATCCGAGCGGCTACCGTGCCAAGGACGAGTGGAAGGCCTGGCCCCTCGGTGACCCGGTCGAGCGCCTGAAACAGCACCTGATCGCCATCGGCGAGTGGAGCGAGGAGCAGCACGAGGCGCTGGTCAAGGAGATCGAGCAGACCGTCACCGAAGCCTGGAAGGAGGCGCAGAGCTACGGCACGCTCGAACAGGGACCGCACTGGCCGATCACCTCGATGTTCGAGGAGGTGTTCAAGGGCATGCCGACCCACCTGCGCCACCAGCGCCATCGACTGATGGAGGGCGACTGATGCCGCGCATGAACATGATCCAGGCGATCAATTCGGCGCTCGACGTCGCCCTCGAGCGCGACCCGGACGTGCTGGTGATGGGCGAGGACGTCGGCTACTTCGGCGGCGTGTTCCGCTGCACGGCGGGACTGCAGAAAAAGTACGGCACGCACCGGGTGCTCGACACACCGATTGCCGAGGGCGGCATCGTCGCGACCGCGATCGGAATGGGCGTCAACGGGCTGCGGCCCGTGGTCGAGATCCAGTTCGCCGACTACATCTACCCGGCCTTCGACCAGCTGGTCAGCGAACTGGCGCGCCTGCGCTACCGGTCCGGCGGTGAGTACTGGGCGCCCCTTACCGTGCGGTCACCCTGTGGCGGCGGCATTCGCGGGGGCCAGACGCACTCGCAGAGCCCCGAGGGCATCTTCACGCACGTCTGCGGACTGAAGACCGTGATTCCGTCCAATCCCTACGACGCGAAGGGCCTGCTGGCGGCCTCGATCGAGGACGACGACCCGGTGATGTTCTTCGAGCCCAAGCGCATCTACAACGGCCCGTTCGACGGCGATCCGCACAAGGCGGCGCGGTCCTGGGCCGACCACCCGATGGGCGAGGTGCCCGAGGCCTACTACACGCTGCCGATCGGTGAGGCGGCGACCATT
>CAZOUC010000378.1:0-3152 GCA_964582825.1 uncultured Enterobacteriaceae bacterium
CCAGGTCGACCGCGCCGGAACGGACCAGCATGTCGGTGACCTCGAGCGCCTGTTCGCCGGTGTCCGGTTGCGACACGATCAGGTCGTCGACGTTGACGCCGAGCTTGCCCGCGTACTGCGGATCGAGCGCGTGCTCGGCGTCGATGAACGCCGCCGTGCCGCCCTGCTTCTGGCACTGGGCGATGGCGGACAGGGTCAGGGTGGTCTTGCCGGACGACTCCGGGCCGTAGATTTCCACGATACGCCCCTTGGGCAGGCCACCGATACCCAGCGCGATATCGAGGCCCAGCGAACCGGTGGAGATCGCCGGAATCGCCTGCGCCTCCTTGTCGCCCATGCGCATGACGGTTCCCTTGCCGAACTGTCGTTCGATCTGCGACAGCGCCGCGTCCAGTGCCTTCTGCTTGTTCGGATCCATGGCTTGCTTCCTCTCCGTGGGTCGCCCGGCGGGCAGGTGCTGTATATATAGCCAGATACTGGCTGTTTGTCCAGTGCAATCTTGCGGCAACCGCCGATCGGCGGCGTGCCCGGAACTATACCCCAGCGGTCCGGGCTGGCGGAACCGCCGCCGGGCGCGTCTCGAGCTCGAAGTCGAGAGCCACCCAGCGGGCCAGCTGACGACGGAACCGACGCGCGTTCCACGGGTACAGGGTGGCGATGCGGCCGTCCTCGCGCCGGTACCAGCTGTCACAGCCGCTGGCCCACACCGAGCGCTGCAGCGCCGCCTGGATGTCGGCGTTGTAACGCCGGCAGGCGGCTTCGCGCACGCCGAGCAGGCGGTCGCGGCCGGCCCGGCGGATGCAGCCGAGGATGAAGGCGATCTCCTGCTCGATGATGAACACCACCGAGGTGGAACCGACCCCGGTGTTCGGGCCGGTGGCGAAGTACAGGTTGGGGAAGCCCGGCACGCAGCAGCCGTAGTAGGCCTCCGGCAGGTCGGCCCACTGCCGCGACAGGCGCCGGCCGCCGGGGCCGACCACGTCGAACTGGCGCAGGTTGGCCTCGAGGTCGTAGCCGGTCGCGAAAACCAGGCCGTCGGCCTCGACCAGGCGACCGTCGCGGGTGCGCACCCCGCCCGGCTCGATGGCGGCGATGCCGGCGGTCTCGAGCGTCACGTTGTCGCGCCCGAGCGACTCGTAGAAGTCGTCGGAGATCAGGATCCGCTTGCAGCCCATCTCGTAGTCCGGCCGCAGCGCCTGGCGCAGGTCGGGATCGGGTACCCGGCGCCGCAACAGGCTCTCGAAGCGTCGCGTGGCCAGGCGCCGCAACCAGGAGCGCTCGCGCATCAGAGGGTAGACGAACCACTCCAGGCGCATGAACAGGCTCAGCCGGTACAGGCGCCGCCACAGCGGCCAGCGCCGGAAGCGGCGCCTTTCTGCCGCGCTGTAGTCGCGGTCGTGGCGCGGCATGACGTAGTTGGGCGTGCGCTGGAACAGGGTCACGCGCCGCGCCGTGCGCGCCAGCTCGGGCAGAATCTGGATCGCGCTGGCGGCGCTGCCGATGATCGCGATTCGGCGGCCTGCCGGATCGAAGTCCGGGTCCCAGCGCGCCGCGTGCATGGCGTGCCCGGCGAAGACGTCGCGACCGGGAATGTCCGGGTACTTGGGCAGGTGCAGCCCACCGGAGGCGTTGATCACGTGGCGGGAACGAAAACGGCGCCCGTCCTCGCACTGCGTTTCCCACAGGCCGGTCGCGTCGTCGAAGCGCTGGCCGACGACGCGGCAGCCGTGGCGGATCAGCGGCGCCAGGTCGAAGCGCTCGACACAGGACTGCAGGTACGCCTGGATTTCCGCCTGCGGCGAGTAGACGCGGGTCCAGTCCGGATTCGGAAAGAAGGAAAAGGAATACAGGTGCGAGGGGATGTCGCAGGCGGCACCGGGGTAGCGGTTGTCCCACCAGGTGCCGCCGACGCCGGGGCGTTTCTCCAGCACCAGCAGATCGTCGATACCCTGCTCGCGGGCCTTGATCGCCGCGCACAGACCGGCAAAGCCCGCGCCTACGACGAGCAGGTCCAGGATCCGTTCGTCCGGGTCAGGCTCGACCCGGTTCACGGCGTCTCCACGTCGAGCACCTGCCAGAAGTACCAGGCCGCGGCGCTGCGCCAGGGTCGGTAGACGTCGCCGAGGCGCTCGAGTTGCCGCGCACCCGGCGCGCCCTCGAGGCCGTGCACCCGGGCGTAGCCGTTGCGCACGCCGAGATCCCCGGCGGGCCAGACGTCGGCGCGGCGCAGGCCGAAAATCAGCAGCATCTGTACCGTCCAGGGACCGATGCCCCGCACCTGCGTCAGGCGCTCCACGATGTCGCCATCGCTCATCGCCGGCAGGGCGTCGAGTTCGAGAGCGCGGTGGCGCACCTGCAGATCGCGGATGGACGCGAGCTTGTTGCGCGACAGGCCGGCGTCGCGCAGCGCCTGATCGCTGGTGCGCTGCAGGCGCCGTGGCGTCACGGCGCCGCCGAGCGCGGCGACGACGCGCCCGTGAATCGTCGCCGCGGCGCGCCCGGCCAGCTGCTGGTAGACGATCGAGCGCACCAGGTAGGCGAACGGGTCGACGGCTTCGGCGCCGATCCGGGGCATGCCGATACGCCGCACCCAGGGCCCCAGCGCCGGGTCCGCGGCAAGGTCGCGGTAGGCGATTCGTGGCCGCAGGGTCGGCGGCTTCGGCGCTCCCATCGGCGCTGCTCCTTCCGTTATGCTGCCCGGTCGTGATCCGCTGCCCGCAAGGAGGCCGCCGGTGCCCCGCATTCCGCGCAACGCAGACGACGATTATACGAAGGCCGCCGCGTCCGAGCGACGACGCTTCATCGAACAGCAGACCGGCGCGCGTCTCGACCACGTATCGGCGTACTCGTTCGACCCGGCGATCCTGCCCGGCAACATCGAGAACTTCACCGGCGTGGTGCAGATGCCGCTCGGCTTCGCCGGGCCGCTGCTGGTCAACGGCGAACACGCCCGGGGCGAGTTCTACGTGCCGATGACGACGACCGAAGGCACGCTGGTGGCGAGTTACAGCCGCGGCATGCGCCTGACGCGCGAGGCCGGCGGCATCCTCACGACCGTCGTCGACGACGCCATGCAGCGCGCGCCGGTCTACCAGTTCGAGAACGCCCGCCAGGCCCGCGATTTCGGCCAGTGGGTCAGCGGGCATTTCGAC
>CAZOUC010000379.1:0-3148 GCA_964582825.1 uncultured Enterobacteriaceae bacterium
TGCTCAGCGACGCGGCGCATATCGGCATCATTTTCCTGCTGTTCCTGCTCGGGCTCGACATGCAGCCGCGCGCCCTGCTGGCGACGATGCGCAACGCGACATTGGTCGCGGTGTTCAGCGCGCTGCTGTTCGCGGCAGCGGGTTACGCCCTGTGCCGGGCCTTCGGCTACGGTCAGACCGAGTCCTTGATCGTCGGCGCCACGATGGTGTTTTCGAGCACCATCATCGGCATCAAGCTGCTGCCGACGACCGTGCTGCACCATCGCCATACCGGTGAACTGATGGTCGGCCTGCTGCTGCTGCAGGACCTGATGGCCATCTTCGTGCTGGTCCTGCTGATGGGAGCCAGCGACGGCCAGGTCGATTTCGCGCTGATCCTGCGCTCGCTGCTGCTGCTGCCCCTGTTCGTGCTGGTGGCCTTCTGGACGGTGCGCTTCCTGCTGGTCCGCCTGATCGAACGCTACGACCGGTTTCACGAGTACATTTTCCTGCTGGCCATCGGCTGGTGCCTGGGCCTGGCAGAACTGGGCGCCTTACTCGGCCTGTCTTCCGAGATCGGCGCCTTCCTCGCGGGGATTTCCATCGCCAGCAGTCCCATCGCGCAGTACATCGCCACCAGCCTGCGGCCGCTGCGGGATTTCTTCCTGGTGCTGTTCTTCTTCACGCTCGGGGCCCGTTTCGATTTTTCGATCCTCGGCGACATCTGGCTGGAAGCCCTGCTGATGTCGGTGCTGATGCTGGTGCTCAAGCCGGTCACGTTCCGGCTGATGCTGGGCCGGCTCAGCGAGTCACCCAAGCTCGCCTGGGACATCGGCCTGCGACTCGGCCAGATCAGCGAGTTCTCGCTGCTGATCGCTTACCTGGCCGCGGCCAATGCGCTGATCGGCAAGGAAGCCGCGCACCTTATCAAGGCCACCGCGATCGTGACCTTCGTTGTCTCCTCTTACATCGTCGTGTTCAATTGCAGCAACCCGATCGCCGTATCGGACCGCCTGCGACGCGACTGACGACCCGGGAAGCTCACTGATGACAGGACAGGAAAGCCACGCAATCGGACCGGCGGAACCCGCGGTCCTCGACCTCACGATCGGTGAAGCGCTCGCCGAGGCGGCGCGGATTGCGCCGGACCGGGTGGCGCTCGTCGCCGGCGTCGCCGATCGGGACCGGCGCCGCCAGTGGACCTACCGCGAACTGCACGATGAGGCGGAGCGGGCCGCGCGCGCGCTGCTGGCCGATTTCGAACCGGGGGAGCACCTCGCCGTCTGGGCGCCGAACGTGCCCGAGTGGGTGATCCTCGAGTACGCGGCGGCGATGGCCGGCCTGGTGCTGGTGACCGTCAATCCCTCGCTGCAGGCACAGGAACTGGCCTACGTGCTGCAGCAGTCGAAGAGCCGCGGTATCGCCCTGCTGCAAGAGTTCCGCGGCAACCCGATGGTGCGCCTGTTCGAATCCGTACGCGACGAGTGTCCGGAGCTGCGCAACGTCATTCGCCTCGACGACTGGGCGGCGTTCGTCGACCGCCCGGACCGTTTCGAGGGCGCACTGCCGCAGCCGCAGCCCGGCGATGCCGTGATGATCCAGTACACGTCCGGAACGACCGGGCGACCCAAGGGAGCCCTGCTGCACCATCGCGGACTGGTCACCAACGGCGCCCACACGGCGCACAACAACGGCCTGCAGGAGGGTGAGCCCCTGCTGATGATGATGCCGCTGTTCCATACCAGCGGCAGCGTGCTCGGCGTGCTCGGCGCCCTGTCCAAGCGGGCCACGATGGTCGTTCTCGAGGCCTTCGACCCGGGCCTGGCACTGGAACTGCTGGAGACCTACCGCAGTCGCCTGCTGGCCGGTGTGCCGACGATGCTCCTTGCGATCATGGAGCATCCGGACTTCGAATCACGCGACCTCAGTGCGCTGCGCTGCATCAACTCGGGCGGGTCGACGGTGCCGGAGCACCTGGTTCGGCGGCTGGAGGACCGGCTTGGTGCGCCGTTCACGATCGTGTTCGGGCAGACCGAGTGTTCGCCGGTGGCGACGATGACGCGCCCCTCAGACAGCACCGCGGACAAGGCCGGCACGCTCGGTCTGCCGATGCCGCAGGTCGAGGTGCGGATCGTCGACCCGGACAGCGGTGCCACGGTGCCGGTCGGTGAGGTCGGCGAATTCTGTACGCGCGGTTACCACGTCATGCTCGGCTACTTCGACATGCCCGAGGCCTCCGCGGCGGCGATCGACGCCGACGGCTGGTTGCACACCGGAGACCTGTGCTCGATGGACGAGCGCGGCTACTGTCGCATCGAGGGAAGGCTCAAGGACATGATCATTCGCGGTGGTGAGAACATCTATCCGCGGGAGATCGAGGAACTGCTGTTCCGACACCCCGGCGTCGCCGAGGTCGCGGTGGTCGGCCTGCCGGACGAGCGCTACGGCGAGATCGTCGCGGCCTTCATCCGCGACGCCGATCCGGCGTCGCCCGTCAGCGACTCCGAGCTGCACGCCTACTGCCGGGCGCACCTGTCGCCACAGAAAACGCCCAGCGTCTGGCAGCGGGTCGAGAGCTTCCCGCTGACCGGTTCAGGCAAGATCCAGAAATTCGCGCTGCGCGAGCGCTGGCTGGCGGCAGGCAGCGGCTGACCCGCGCGGCGGTATGCGCCGCCGGCGGGTCGACGCAGTGCGGGTCAGAGTTTCTGTTCGAGCTCCGGCAGCGCCTCGAACAGGTCAGCGACGAGGCCGTAGTCGGCGATCGAGAAGATCGGCGCCTCCTCGTCCTTGTTGATGGCCACGATCACCTTGCTCTCTTTCATGCCGGCCAGGTGCTGGATCGCGCCGGAAATGCCGATGGCGATGTACAGCTCGGGCGCGACGATCTTGCCCGTCTGCCCGACTTGCATGTCGTTGGGGCAGTAGCCGGCGTCGACGGCGGCTCGGGAGGCGCCGATCGCGGCATTGAGCTTGTCGGCCAGCTTTTCGAGCAGGGCGAAATTCTCGGCGCTCTGCAGCGCCCGCCCGCCCGCCACGACGACGCGCGCCGCGGTCAGCTCCGGACGGTCGGACTGCGCGAGCTCTTCCTTGACAAAACGGCTCAGTCCGGTGTCCTCGACGGCATCGACGTTTTCGATCGGCGCGCTGCCGCCCTCGGCGGCGACGGCGT
>CAZOUC010000380.1:0-3147 GCA_964582825.1 uncultured Enterobacteriaceae bacterium
GTCGTAGCGGGCCTTGCTGCGCGAATCGCTGCCCGGCTGCTGGCCGCCTTCGCGCGGGACCTCCAGGCCGAGCTGGGCCGCGAGCTTTTCGACCGCCTCGGGAAATTCGAGGCGCTCGTAGTTCATCAGGAAGCCGATCGCGTTCCCCGAAGCGCCGCAGCCGAAGCAGTAGTAGAACTGCTTGTCCGGGATGACGGTGAACGACGGTGATTTTTCGTCGTGGAAGGGGCAGCGGGCGCTGTAGTCCTTGCCGGCCTTGCGCAGTTTGACGCGCGCATCGACGACGTCGACGATGTCGACGCGATCGAGGAGTTCGTCGATGAACTGCTGGGGTATGGTGCCGGCCATGGCGACATTCTACGCCGGCGGCGGTTGGCTCAGGGCAGGCGGGCCTTGATGCGCTGACTGACGGCGCCCATGTCGGCGCGGCCCTGGACTTTCGGCCGGATGACGCCCATCACCTTGCCCATGTCCTTCATGGAGCCGGCGCCGGTGTCGGCGATGGCGGCTTCGATCAGGGTCTCGAGTTCTTCGTCGCTGAGTTGCGCGGGCAGGAACTCCTGGATCACCGCCAGTTCGGCTTCTTCCTGCTCGGCGAGGTCGTCGCGGCCCCCGTTGCGGTACTGCTCGACCGAGTCACGGCGCTGCTTGACCATCTTGTCGAGGATCGCGAGCACCCGCGTGTCGTCGGGATCGATGCGCTCGTCGACTTCGACGCGCTTGATATCCGCCATGATCAGGCGGATGGCGCCGAGCCGCGCCTTGTCCCTGGCGCGCAACGCGTCCTTCATCGCCTCGGCAATACGGGTCTTGAGACTGGAATCAGTCATGAGGTCATTGCAACCCGGAGCTGGCCTGCTGGTCTGCCTGATTCAATGGTTCCGGAGACGATCGAGGCCGTTCCAATCGTCTCTGGAACCATTGAAAACGTGGTGGATGGGTCAGTACAGGCGCTGCTGGCGGCGGTTTTCGCGCTGCAGTTTCTTCGCGTGGCGCTTGACGGCTGCGGCGGCTTTGCGCTTGCGGACCCAGGTGGGCTTTTCGTAGAACTCGCGGCGGCGCACTTCGGCGAGAACGCCGGCCTTTTCGCAGGAGCGCTTGAAGCGGCGCAGGGCCACGTCGAACGGCTCGTTTTCCTTGATCTTCACTGACGGCATGCAATCAACCCGTTGTCATCATCGGCATTGGCCCCTCGGGACCTCCAAGGGCGCGAAAGTGTAAACGCATGTCCTCGACAATGCAAAGAAACCGGGCCGGGAAAAATACCCCTCGGAACAGGGCTCGCCGCGGCTCTGCTATTATCGCCGGTCCCTGCGGCCAGGGCCACTGCCCATGCGCGTTCTCGGTATCGAGACCTCCTGCGACGAAACCGGCATCGCGGTGTACGACTCCGCGCGGGGTCTGCTCGCCCACGGCCTGTACAGCCAGACCGACATGCACGCGCGCTACGGCGGCGTGGTGCCCGAGCTGGCGTCACGCGACCACGTGCGCCGCACCCTGCCGATGATCGAGGAAGTCTGCGCGCGCGCCGGAATCGCGCCGCGCGAGGTCGACGGCATCGCGTACACGGCCGGACCCGGGCTCGTCGGCGCTTTGCTGGTCGGCGGCAGCATCGCCCGGGCCATGGCCTTCGCCTGGGGCATCCCGGCGCTCGGCGTGCACCACATGGAGGCCCACCTGCTGGCGCCGATGCTGGAAGACGACGCGCCCGCGTATCCGTTTCTCGCGCTGCTCGTCTCCGGTGGCCATACGATGCTGGTGCGGGTCGACGGTCTGGGCCGCTACACGCTGCTCGGAGAGTCGCTCGACGACGCTGCCGGCGAAGCGTTCGACAAGTGCGCGAAGATGCTGGGCCTGCCGTATCCCGGTGGCCCGAACCTGAGCCGCCTGGCCGAGCGGGGCAGGCCGGGGCAGTACGAGTTTCCCAGGCCGATGACCAACCGGCCCGGGCTCGACTTCAGTTTCAGCGGTCTGAAGACCTTCACCCTCAATACGATCAACGCGGCGCGGGATGAGCAGGGCGAACTGGACGAGCAGCTGCGCGCCGACATCGCGCATGCATTCCAGGAAGCGGTCGCCCGGACCCTGACGATCAAGTGCCGGCGCGCCATTCGGGAGACCGGTCTGAAGCGCCTGGTGATCGCCGGCGGCGTCAGCGCGAACACCCGTCTGCGCGAACTCCTGCAGGAGCTCGAAACGCGGGACGGCTGCCGACTGTATTGTCCGCGCCTGGAATTCTGCACCGACAACGGCGCGATGATCGCCTACGCGGGCTGCCAGCGCCTGCTCGCCGGGGAGCGCGACGACCTGGCCGTGCGTGTTCGGCCGCGCTGGCCCATGGACGAGTTGTCGGGTATCTCGTGAATCGCGACCGGATCAGAATCCGCCGGCTGGCGGTGGACACGGTGATCGGCGTGCACGACTGGGAGCGCCACGTGCGTCAGCGCCTGTACCTCGACCTGGACATGGCTGTGGACGCCTCGACAGCCGCCGCCAGCGATGCGCTCGAGGACGCCCTCGACTACCAGGCGGTATCCGAACGCCTGGCGGAACTCGCCGCGGCCAGTTCGTTCCAGCTCATCGAGACCCTGGCCGAAGTCATGGCCCGCCAGCTGCTCGAGGAATTCGGCCTGACGTGGCTGCGGCTGGAGCTCTCCAAGCCCGCGGCCCTGCCCGGCACCACCGTCGTCAGCGTCGCGATCGAGCGTAGCCGCGACGACGGCTGAGCCACCTGTCAGGCCACCGTGCCGCCCGGGTCCGCCCGGTCCTTGAGCAGCTGCCCGATGCGCTCCAGGCGGGCGTCGCGCAGCGCCGCGCCGACCTCGGGACCGTGGAGCCCCTCGGCGACGAAAGCCCGCGCGTCGAGCGCCGCACAGGCCTCGTGCAGGCGCTGCAGCAAGTCCCGCGACGGGTATTCGCGGTCCTGCAGCCCGGCCCGGCCGCGAGCATCGATCTCGCAGGCTTCGAGGAAGCGCCGGAAGCGCTCCGGCTGTCGGAACGCGTCGAGGTCTTCGAGCAGACCGAGGAGCTTCGGCGGGCGCATCCGGGTGGCCTGGTGGCAGCGCAGGTGGTGGCGGCAGACCAGTTCCGCAAGCTGCGCCTCGTCGCGCGAGAGCTTCCAGCGCGCGGCGAAATCGCGCACCAGCG
>CAZOUC010000381.1:0-3144 GCA_964582825.1 uncultured Enterobacteriaceae bacterium
GGGTCTGGGGGTCGTGAGCATGCGCAACAAGGTCAACCGGCTCGAGGAGCTGTTCCTGGCCCTCGTGCAGGAGAAGGGCGTCGATCCGGCGGCTCTCGGGCGGGCCAGCGCGTGAGCCGGCGCGAGATTTTCATTGCATTCATGACCATCCTGACCAAGGAGGTGCGCCGCTTCCTGCGCATCTGGCCGCAGACCCTGGTCCCGCCGGCCATCACGATAAGCCTGTATTACGTCATCTTCGGCACCCTGATTGGCAGTCGCATCGGCGAGATGGGCGGCTTCAGCTACATGCAGTTCGTCGTGCCCGGCCTGATCATGATGGCCGTGATCACCAACTCCTACTCGAACGTCGTGTCCTCCTTCTACGGTTCGAAGTTCGGTCGCAGCATCGAGGAGTTGCTGGTATCGCCGACGCCGAACTCGGTGATCCTGCTCGGCTTCGTGCTCGGTGGCGTCGCGCGGGGTCTGGCCGTCGGCCTGATCGTCACCATCCTGTCGCTGTTCTTCGCCGAACTGCGCGTCGAGCACCTGGGTCTGACGATCGTCGTCGTGCTGCTGACTTCGGTATTGTTCGCGCTCGGCGGGCTCATCAATGCGGTATTCGCCGACAGCTTCGACGACATTTCCATCATTCCCACCTTCGTGCTCACGCCGCTGATCTATCTCGGCGGCGTGTTCTACTCGATCGACCTGCTGTCGGACTTCTGGGGCGGGCTGTCGCGCATCAACCCGATCCTGTACATGGTCAACGCATTCCGCTACGGCTTGCTTGGAGTATCGGACATCCACGTCGGCTACGCGCTCGGCATGATCGTGCTGTTCATTGCGGTGGCCTGGACCTACAGCCTGCACCTGCTGCGCACCGGCAAGCGCCTGCGCCAGTAGCGCGATTCGTTTCACGATTCTGGCGCATTCCTTGCTTTAATGGTCAGCAAGAAGCCCAAGCCGGCTGCCCGGACGTGAAAACTTTGTCTACAATTCGGCGATGAATCAGAAAACCCAAATCGACGGCAAGGTTCCTCCCGGGCTCGGCGACGCCCCGCTGGGTCGGCGCAGTGAACAGCCGACCCGGTATACGCCGTCGTTGCTGTACGCGGTGGAGCGCAAGGACCTGCGCCATGGCCTGTTGCTCGACGAGGGACAGCTGCCGTTCCACGGCGCCGACCTGTGGACAGGCTACGAACTCAGCTGGCTGGACCGCGACGGCAAGCCGGAATGCGCCGTGGTGCGGCTGACCGTGCCCTGCGACTCGCGGGCGGTGTTCGAATCCAAGTCCTTCAAGCTGTACCTGAATTCCTTCAGCCAGACGGCGTTTTCCAGCGCCTACGACGTCGCGCGCACCCTGGAGGCGGACCTTTCCGTGACCGCCGGTGCCCAGGTGCTGGTCGACCTGCTGTCGCTGAGCCAGGTCATGCAGCAGGGCCTGAAGAACCTGCCGGGTGACTGCCTGGATCCGATTTCCCTGAGCTGCGACACCTACCGGCCGGACCCGGGCCTGCTCGAGCTCGACGAGAACCAGCGCGTCATGACCAGCGAGGTGGTGTACTCGAACCTGCTGCGCACCATCTGCCCGGTGACCGGCCAGCCGGACATCGGCAGCGTCCAGGTGCGCTACAGCGGCCCGCGGATCAAGCACGTCAGCCTGCTGCGTTACATCGTTTCCTACCGCGAGCACAGCGGCTTTCACGAACAGTGCGTCGAGCGCATGTTCCTCGACATCATGGACGTGTGCCGCCCGAGCGAACTGAGCGTGTACGCGCGCTTCAACCGACGCGGCGGCATCGACATCAACCCCTACCGGAGCACGGCCAGGGGCCTTCCCGAGCACGTGCGCCTGCCGCGCCAGTAGACATGAGCGGACGCGGGTCCGGAGCGTCTGCCGACGAGCCCGGCGAGGGTATCCACTGGCGGCAGGATCTCAGCTACGGCAGCTACCTGCGACTCGACGAACTGCTCGACTGCCAGCAGACCCGGACCGAACAGCACGACGAGATGCTGTTCATCGTCATCCACCAGGCCTCGGAGCTGTGGATCAAGGCCTGTCTGCACGAACTGTGCGCCGCGATGCAGCAGGTCCAGCGAGATGAGCTCGGTCCGGCGTTCAAGATGCTGGCGCGCATCGCGCAGATCCAGCGTAACCTGCAGCAGTCCTGGGAGATCCTGTCGACGCTGACGCCGGTCGACTACAGCGCATTCCGCGACGCACTCGGCCACAGTTCGGGCTTTCAGTCCTACCAGTACCGGGAGCTCGAGTACCGCCTCGGCAACCGGAACGCGCGGCTGGCCGAAGCGCACCGCCAGGCCCCGGCACGCTATGACCGCCTGCAGGAAACCCTGGGCGAGCCGAGCTTCTACGACCTCTGCCTGCGTCTCCTGGCCCGACGCGGCTTCGATCTGCCGATGTCCGTCACCGAGCGGGAATGGCGCGAGCCCTACACGCCGAGCGCCGCGGTTGAGGACGCCTGGCACCGGGTATACCGTGACACCGCCGTATATTGGGATCTCTACGAGCTGGCCGAGAAACTCGTCGACCTCGAGCAGCAGTTCCAGCAGTGGCGCTTCGCCCACCTGAAGACCGTAGAGCGCATCATCGGCTTCAAGCGCGGTACCGGCGGCACCTCCGGCGTCTCCTACCTGGCGAAGGCTCTCGAAATGCGCTTCTTCCCCGAACTATGGACCGTGCGCACGCGTCTGTAGCCGCCCTGTGCCGGCACTATTCGCCTTGCGCCACCAAACCCCCTTTATTACTCTTGCGGGCTTACGGTGAGGTGTCCGAGTGGTTGAAGGAGCACGCCTGGAAAGCGTGTATAGGTTAACAGCCTATCGAGGGTTCGAATCCCTCTCTCACCGCCACCCACAAAAAAGGCCAGCACTCGCTGGCCTTTTTTGTGGGTGGCGGTGAGAGCGGTGTGGACGAACCCTCCGGTTCGACAAAACGCGACCAATGGGAGCGTTTTGGACGTCGGAGCGCAGCGACGACGCCCCGCAGGGGCGAGAACAGCCCTCAGGCTGTTCGAGTCAATCCCTCTCGGCATGAACCCGAGCGGGTCCCGAAGGGACCCTTCCATTCAGGCCTGCCGGACAGGCCCGCCAGCACTCGCTGGCCTTTTTTGTGGGTGGCGGTGAGAGCGGTGTGGACGAACC
>CAZOUC010000382.1:0-268 GCA_964582825.1 uncultured Enterobacteriaceae bacterium
CCAGCCGTTCGGAGCTGATCCGGCCGGCCGCCAGGTCCGCCTGCAGTTCGGTGATCGACTTCTCGACGACGTCGTACCCGGGAGCGGACGGCGGCGTGGTGGCCGGCGCGCAGGCAGCCAGCGCGAGCAGGGTCGTCAGGAGCAGCGCACGCATCACGAGTTCGGGCGATTCTCGAGGTCGATGTGCAGGAGTTGCGCGCCGCGCAGGAACAGGCCGACCTTGATCACGGCGAACAGGGTGCCGATGGTCAGGGCGGTGCGCAGGGCC
>CAZOUC010000382.1:278-3141 GCA_964582825.1 uncultured Enterobacteriaceae bacterium
GCCGGTGACCAGGGGGCCCAGACCCAGGCCGATCAGGTTGAGCACGAAGAACAGCACCGCGGAGGCCATGGCCCGCTGGTTGGGGGCGACCAGGCGGTGCGCCATGGCGATCGATGGCGCGAGGTAGAACGCCGACAGGATGGCGCCGAAAAAGTACAGGACCAGCACCAGCGGAATGGCGCCCACCCAGAACGCGCTCACGTACAGCGGAATCGCCGCCAGGCCGCCGAGCGCGGCGACCCACAGGTACCAGCGGACGTCACGTACGCCGAGCCGGTCCGACAGCCAGCCGCCGGCGAAGGTGCCGATCATGCCGCCGATGCCGCCGGTCAGGGCGAGGGCCGTGCCGACCTCGCCCGGGGACATGCCGTGGTAGCGGATCAGAAAGGAGGGCACGAAGTTGCCGACGCCGTAGCCGACGAAGCCGGCAAACGCGCATCCCAGCGAAAAATACGGAAACGACCGGTAGCGCCAGATCTCCTGCATCGACTTCAGGAAGCTCTGCTGGGGCATCGCGTGGTGGCCGGCGCTGCGGATCGGTTCCGGCACCGTCAGCCACATGAGGACGGCCAGCGCGACGCCGGGCAGCCCCACGACCAGAAAGGTCGCACGCCAGCCGATCAGCTCGCTGAGCCAGCCGCCGAACAGGAAGCCGAGCACGATGCCGAAGTACAGGCCGGAGCTGTAAATCGAAATCGCCGTGGCGCGTTTCTCCGGCGGGTACATGTCCGAGATCATCGAGTGCGCCGGCGGGCTGCAGCCGGCCTCGCCGATGCCGACGCCGATGCGTGCCAGCAGCAGCTGCCAGTAGTTGTGCACCAGCCCGGAGACGGCGGTCATGCCGCTCCAGATCGCCAGCGAGGCGGCGACGATGTTGCGTCGGTTGGCCCGGTCGGCGAAGCGGGCAATGGGAATGCCGGCGGTGACGTAGAAAATCGCGAAGGAGAAGCCCGACAGCAGGCCGAGCTGGGTGTCGGACAGGCCGAGGTCCTCCTTGATCAACTCCTGCATGATCACCAGGATCTGGCGGTCGATGAAGTTGAAGGCGTAGACGACGACGAGGATGCCCAGAGTGTAGTTGCGCACCCGGTTGGACATGCCGCCGAGGTTCGTGGTCGCTTCGTTCATCTCTTGTTCTTCGAATGGTCTCGAATTCGGCCAGCCGCGACTGTAACAGGTTCGTCAACCTGCGGGGTACTGGCTGAGTGACGGACCCGGGGATAGACTGCACGCCGAAGCGGCACCGACCCGGGTCAGTCCATGAGCGAAGTCGTTCCCCGTCACCGCGTCAGCGTGCTGTTCACGCTGGCGGCCTTTGTCGTGGTCGTGGCCGGCATGCGCGCCGCGTCGAGCCTGATGGTGCCGTTCATGCTCTCGGTGTTCATCGCCGTGATCAGCTTTCCAGCCCTCGACTGGATGCACGAGCGCGGCGTGCCGCAGTGGCTGGCCTTGCTGCTGGTGATCCTGGCGGTGTTTCTCGCCGGTCTCGGCCTGTCGGCGATCATCGGCACCTCCGTCGGTGAATTCTCGCGCCAGCTGCCCGAGTACGAGCAGACGCTCCGCGCCCAGGCGCGTTCGCTGCTGGCCTGGCTGGATGGCCTGGGCATCCACCTGCCGCGCGAGGGCATCCTGTCGGCCCTCGACCCCTCGGCGGCGATGGGCCTGGCCTCGCGGCTGCTGTCGGGCTTGAACAACACCCTGTCGAACGCCTTCCTGATCCTGCTCACCGTCAGTTTCATCCTGCTCGAGGCCTGGAACATTCCCGACAAGCTGCGCGTCGCGCTGCCCGCACAGCACGATTCCCTCGAGTACATGAAGTCCCTGTCGGTCCGCGTACGCCAGTACATCGGCATCAAGTCGGCGGTGAGCCTGGCCACCGGGGTCCTGATCGGCGCCTGGCTGCTGATCATCGACCTCGACTTCGCCCTGCTGTGGGCCCTGCTGGCGTTCCTGCTGAACTTCGTGCCGACGATCGGCTCGATTCTGGCCGGCGTGCCCGCGGTGCTGCTCGCGCTCGTGCAGGGTGGTCCTGGCCTCGCCGGGCTCACCCTGCTCGGCTTCGTGGTGGCCAACTTCGTCATCGGCAACGTCATCGAGCCGCGTGTCATGGGGCGGGGTCTGGGCCTGTCGCCGCTGGTCGTGTTCCTGTCGCTGGTGTTCTGGGGCTGGGTGTTCGGTCCGGTCGGCATGCTGCTGTCGGTGCCGCTGACGATGGTGACCAAGGTCGCGCTGGAGCTCGGTGAGAACACCCGCTGGCTCGCGGTGCTGATGGGCCCGAATCCCGGTCCGCCGGCACCCTCCGAGGCCGATCAGCAGCCGGGAGAGCGGGCGTGACGCTGAGGATCCTGCCGCTGCTGCTGCTGCTGTCGGCCTGTGCGGCACCGCCGCTGCTGCCTCCCGAACCACCGCCGGAAGAGGACGCGGCTACGGCCGAGCCGCCACCGGTACTGCGACCGGAGGACCTGCAGCGCGAATCCCCCGCGGCCGACAACGCGGCCGTCACGACCCTGCTGGCGCGCGCCGATGCCCTCGCCGCCCGGGGCGACAGCAATGCGGCGATCGCCGCGGCCGAGCGTGCCCAGCGCCTGGCGCCACGCGATCCACGCGTGTACCTGCAGCTCGCGAGGCTGCGCCTTGATCGCGGCGAGTTCGGCCAGGCCGAGCAGCTGGCGCTCAAGGGCCTGAGCCTCAGACCGGGGCCGGCACTGGAGGCCGACCTGCAGGATGGGCTGAGCCGCAGTCGCGGCGCCTGACCGCGAGCTGCGGAGGGCGGCGCTGTTGCGCCGCTTGCAAGGACAAGTCCTTGCCTACAGGGCCCGCGGCTCGTGCCGGAGCCCCGGGGGCTCGCCGTGGGTCCTGCAAT
>CAZOUC010000383.1:0-3138 GCA_964582825.1 uncultured Enterobacteriaceae bacterium
CAGCCCCGAGTTGATCGCCCGCCTGCTGCGCCGCGTCGACGTGGTACCCCCGTCGCTGGCACTGGCCCAGGCCGCCAAGGAATCGGGCTGGGGTACGTCGCGCTTCGCCCGCGAAGCCAACAACTACTTCGGCGAGTGGTGCTACACGGCGGGCTGCGGACTCGTGCCGCAGGCTCGCGGCGCGAACCGGCGCCACGAAGTGGAATGGTTCCGATCGCCGGCCGCCTCGGTGGCCAGTTACCTGCGCAACATCAATACGCATGACGCGTACCAGGGCCTGCGCGAGCGGCGAGCGGCGCTGCGCTCGGCGGGACAGAAACTGACCGGCATCGCCCTCGCCGCGGGCCTGTCGCGCTACTCGGAACGCCGCGAAGCCTACGTGGAAGAGATCCGCGCGCTGATCCGGCACAACGACCTCGTCCAGTTCGACGCCGCCCATGAAGCCTGATCTGGCGGCACGCCTGGTCGCCATCCTGCTGGGACTGGCGGTGGCTGCCTGCGCGAACAGCGGCGGCGAGGACCACGCCGTGATCCTGGTCTACCACCACGTCGCCGACGACACGCCGCGCAGCACCTCGGTGACGCCGGAAGAGTTCTCCGCCCAGCTCGACCTAATCGAGGCACAGGGCTTCACGGTGCGCCCGCTGCCGGAACTGGCGAGGGCGCTCGCCGCCGGCCGGCGGGTGCCGCCGAACAGCGTCGCGATCAGCTTCGACGACGCCTATCGCTCCGTGTACGACACGGCCTGGCCCGCGCTGGCCGAGCGCGGCTGGCCGTTCACGGTGTTCGTCTCCAGCGACGCCGTCGACGAGGGCTGGTCACAGACCATGAGCTGGGACCAGTTGCGCAAACTCGAGGCCGGCGGCGCGACCATCGCCAACCACAGCAGTACTCACGAACACCTGCTGAGGCGCCGGGATGGCGAATCGCCAGCGGCCTGGCGCGAACGCATCGCCGCCGGTATCGAGCAGGGCCAGCAGCGCCTGGAGGCGGAACTCGACGCGCCGCCGCGCCTGTTCGCCTACCCGTACGGTGAGTTCGACGCCGATCTCGAAGACCTGGTGGCCGAGCTCGGCTTCATTGGCTTCGGCCAGCAGTCCGGTCCCGCCG
The DNA here is from genome assembly GCA_964582825.1 of uncultured Enterobacteriaceae bacterium. Lineage (GTDB taxonomy): Bacteria > Pseudomonadota > Gammaproteobacteria > Pseudomonadales > UBA5518 > CAZOUC01. The sequence continues at coordinate 1,111 of CAZOUC010000383.1, forward strand.
GGTTCACGTCGTCGCCGACGAGTCTGCCGCGTTTTCCTGTCGCGTCGGGTTTTACCGACCTCGACGCTCTGCTGGACAAGCTGCACTCGCGGCCGCTGCCGATCACGGTGCTCGAACCGGAAAGCCGTGTATTGGCGGCCGACAGTGCGGCGCCGACGCTGCGCGCGCGCCTCACGCCGGGCGACTGGCGCCGCGACGCGCTGACCTGTTTCGTCAGCGGCCAGCCGGCGGCGCGCATCGAGTGGCAGCAGGACGTCGCACGGATCACCGCTCGCCAGCCGCTCCGCGCGGGCCGCAGCAAGTACAACTGCACCGCGCCGTCGGCCAGTGAGCCGGGCGTGTTCTACTGGTTCAGCCAGCTGTGGATCAAGCCGCTGCCGGACGGCAGCTGGTACCAGGGCTGAACGTCACAGGACGGTAAAGCCCACGCAAACGGCGAAGATGAACAGCGCCATGCCGAGCAGCCGCAGCACCCGGCCGCGCGGCACCGCGACCAGGCCGTGGTGCCAGTCCGGCGTGACGCGCCCGAGACCGGAGACGAGCAAGGCCAGCGTCAGGGTCACCAGGAAGCCCGCCGGGTTCCACCACAGCCAGGACAGGCCGGGCAGGAACTTCCACAACACCGCGTTGCACAGCAGTCCGCCCAGGAAACCGGCAATCGCCGCCCGCTGACCGACGGCCGGCAGGAACACGGCCAGCGCGAACAGGGCCAGCAGCGGGCCATTGGCCATCGAGCCGACCTTGTTGATCGCTTCGAGCACCGTCGTCGCGATGCTCTCGACGTGGAAGGAAAAGTAAACCGCGAACAGCCCCCAGCCGAGCGTTGCCAGCTTGGACGCCAGGAACAGCGTGCGCTCGCTGCTCGGCACGAAGCGCGCGTAGAAGTCTTCGACGGTGCTCGCCGACAGGCTGTTCAGGGCCGAGTCGATCGACGACATCGCCGCCGCGAACAGGCCCACCATCGCCAGGCCCGTGAGGCCCGCAGGAAACTCCCGCAGCACGTAGGTCGGAAACACCAGGTTGACGTTGGGCTCGCCGGCCTCGGTGAGCGGCAGCGCGTCCGTGAAGCCGGGGTGCTCGATCGCGTAGGCGGCGAGCCCGAGGCCCAGCAGGCAGTAGGAGAGCACCAGCGGGAAGCGCAGCAGACCGTTCAGCGCCAGTACCCGCTGCGTGCTCTGCTCGTCCGGTGCCGACAGCAGCCGCTGCGCCTGGCTCTGGTCGCAGCCGTAATAGGCCATGTACAGGAACAGGCCGCCGAAGAACATCGGCCAGAAGCCGTAGTTGAAGCCGCTGACACCCCAGTCGCCGCTCAGGGCCGTGGTCTTGGTTCTCAGGTCGTCGTAGTGGGTGAGCAGCGGATCGGCGAGCCAGAACAGCGCCAGCAGCACGGCGCCGAACAGCAGCACCAGCTGCACCACGTCGCTGATCACCACGGCGCGCATGCCGCCGAACAGGTCGTAGGCGATCGTCACGCCCATCAGCAGCAGCACCGCCATCGCGAAGGAGATGCCGGTCAGCAGCTCAATGACCACGGCGACGCCGTACACCGTGACGCCGGTGGCGACGCCGCGGAACAGCAGGAAGCAGCCGCTGGCGAGCAGGCGGGCGCCGAGCCCGAGCCGTTCCTCGAGGTAGGCGTACACGGAGATGACGCCGGCCCGGCGCAGCGGCAGGAAGGCAAAACACAGCAGCAGCATCGCGATCGGCACCGCCAGCTCGTACTGCAGCCACAGCAGACCGCCGCCGATCACGAAGCCGACGAAGGCCGGCGCCCCGAGCAGGCTGTTGGTCGAGCACTGGGTGGCCATGGTCGAGAGTGCGATCGGCCAGGGTCCCATGCGGTTGCCGCCAAGGTAATAGTCCCGGCCGGTCTTTTGCCCCCGGCTGAGCCAAAAACTCAATCCGATCATCCCCAGCACGACGGCTCCCATAAGGGAGATGCTCCAGGGTCTGTTCTTCCAGAAGCGGGTGGGCGATTTGTCGATAAAGGGAAGGGCAAAAAGGATGGCAACGCCCAGTAAGGGAATG
>CAZOUC010000384.1:0-3137 GCA_964582825.1 uncultured Enterobacteriaceae bacterium
GGCAGGCGGGCGATGCCACTGTCGGCGCGTTGGTACAGCCGATCGGCCTGTTGCAGCAGACGCTCGACGACCGTGCCGAGCGCCGGGCTCATCGTCGGCCGCTGCAGGAATTCCTGCGGGTCGATCGACACCTCGCGCAGCCAGTCGTGGGGCAGGTACAGGCGCCCGTTACGCGCATCCTCGCCGACGTCGCGGGCGATGTTGGTCAGTTGCATGGCGACGCCGAGATCCGCCGCGCGGGCCAGCCGCGATGCATCGCGTACCCCCATCAGCACCGCCATCATCGTGCCGACCACGCCGGCGACGCGCGTCGAGTAGGCGAACACGGCCGACAGGTCGGGATACTGGCGACTCTCCGCGTCCCAGGCGAAACCTTCGAGCAGGGCCGCGGGCAGGGTTTTCGGCAGGCGATGGTCCGCGACGACCTGGGCAAACTCACGGTCCGCGGCATGCGGCGCCGGGCGCCCGTCGTAGAGGTCGTCGAGGCGCCGACGCAGCTCCTCGACCGCCGCCACCGGGTGGCCGCCGTGGTCGACCATGTCGTCGGCCAGCCGGCAGAACGCGTACAGGGCCGTGGCGGCCTGGCGCAAGTGCGGCGGCAGCAGCAGCGAGGCGGCATGAAAGGACCGCGACCCGCCGCGCAGGCTGCGCGTGCAACTGCGGGCGTCAGCGGTCGTCATGTCGGCGCGGCGGCTGCGTTAATCTCAAGGAAACGTCTCGGGACCCGTTGTTCGAACGTCGTCGGGAGCGAGAATAGCAGCCGATCCCGGAGGTGCCCAGCATCAGACGTGTTCCCTGGCCGCGGCGTCGGGGTCGGCGGCGATGCGCAGGATCACTTCGGCAACGACCGCCGGGTTTTCCTCGTGGCCCAGGTGACCGACGCGGGGGATGACTTCGACCCGCGCCCGGGGCACGCCGGCGGCCACCTGGCGAGCCTGTTCGACCGGCACCGCCGCGTCGTTGGCGCAGGCCAGCAGGTACAGGGGGCAGCGTAGCGAGGCCAGTTCTCCGGGCAGGCCGTGCAGGTTCCACTCCGCCATCATCTGCAGCGCCGCCGCGACGTGGCGCTCGCAGCGCAGCAGGTTCTCGTAGTGGCGGATGGTCGCCGCCGGCGGGCGCGATCCGGTGACGCGGACCAGGGTGTCGGCGACCGCGTCGCTGCTGGCGGCGAGGTTGAACCAGCGAGGTACCGCGGGCAGCGCAGCCAGCAGCTTGGCGGCGGGTGAGGACAGGCGACCGCGCAGGCCGGCAAACGGCAGGAACGCGCCGTTCAGGGCGATCAGGGCCCGCGGTGCGATCGCCTCGTCGAGACACAGGCGGGCGCCCACGGCGGCACCGGCCGAGTGGCCGAGCACCAGGTCGGGCCGCAGGTCGAGGGCCCGCAACAAGGCATCGACGGCAGCGGCCATGCCGGGCAGGCTCATCTGGCGGCGCAGGCCGCTGCTGGTGAAGCCGTGGCCGGGCAGGTCCGGCGCGACCACCTGGTAGCGTGTCGCCAGCAGCGGCAGCAGGCCCTGCCAGCTGTGCGTCGCGGCGCCGGTGCCGTGCAGAAGCAGCATCGGCGGACCGTTGCCGAGCATCTGCAGGTGCCAGCGCATGCCGGCGGCGTCGACGAAACGGCTGCATTCGCGCTGCGGCCAGTCGCGGCCTTCCTCGTCCCAGGCCGGTACCCGCTTCACGAGGCCGTTCCGGCCGTCTTCGGCCGCGCGTCGCGTACGGCCCGGTTCAGGCTCTGCGCGTCGGCATGCGGCAGGGGTTGGTACTCGGCGCCGAGCCGCGCGGCGAGTTGTTCTGCATTCGGGTGCGGGCGACGCGACGTATCGATGACGATCGCGGCGACGTCCAGGGCGCGCAGCTGCCGTGCCGCCTGCAGCGCTTCCTCGAGCGCGGCGTCACGGCCGGTGCTGCCGTCGCGACAGACGTTGGCACGGCCGTCGGTCAGCAGCACCAGGTAGGGTGTCGCACCGCGGCGCTGCACCTGCTCGGCGAGCAGAGCGGCGGCATCGAGCGCTGCCGACAGCGGTGTCCCGCCGCCGCCGGGCAGGGCCGACAGGCTGCGCTTGGCGCGGACCAGAGAACGGGTCGGCGGCAGCAGCACGTCGGCACCGTCGCCACGAAAGGCGATCAGCGCCACCGAGTCGCGGCGCACGTAGCAGTCGGCCAGCAGCAGTTCGACCGCGCCCTTGCTTTCAGCCAGGCGATGCAGGGCTGCCGAGCCGGACGCGTCGACGACGAACAGGATCGTGGTCTCGGCGCGCTGTCGGTACCGGGTAACCCGGAAATCGTCCGGTCGCACCTGTACGCGCTCCGATTCGCCGTGGCGTCGGCGCAGCGGCTGCCAGGGCGCAGCGGCGCGCAGGGTGTCGACGAGGTTCAGGCGCGCCCCGTTGCGCGGATCGCCGCGCACCGCGCCAACGGGTCGACCGCGCTGGCGCGAACGCTGCCGCGCGCCGGACTTGCCGGCGGCGCCGGCGCGGCGGCGCAACCCCTGGGTCCGGCGCAGACGCAGCAGTAAATCCGGCGGCAGGGAGGCCAGCGCCGCCTCGAGCAGCAGCTCCTGCATCGCGCCGAGTTGCTCCGGCTCGACCTGCTGCTCGCTGTCCTCGTTGCCGTCCTGCGTTTCCGCGGGCGGCTCCGGCGGAGGCGGCTGCTCGTCCCGATCCGGCTCGGGCGGCGCCGGCAGGCGCGTGGCCCGCGGCAGCAGGCACAGCTGCGTCGATCGCTGCAGGTCCTGGTCATCGACGGCGTCACGGCCGGCGAGGGCGGCCAGCACCCGTGCGAGCTTCAGGGCCAGTTGCGGGCCGCGGACCGAGTCGATGCCGAGTGCGCAGGCGGCCTTGCACAAGGCCTCGATCTCAGCGGCGTCGGTGGTCACGGCGGGCAGCGCCCGGCGCGCGTCGTCGATGTCCCGCGCGTCGAAGTGGACCTCGTCGACGGCGCGGATGCTGAGCGCGTCGAGGTCGAGGTGGATCGCCAGCCGGTCGCCCAGGACCGGTGACGTGTGCTCGTCCGCGTCGAGGCCTTCGTCGAGCGCCACGACGCCGGGCCGGCTGACGCTGCGGCCGCTCAGGCCTTCCCGTTCGAGCAGCACCTCGCCGCGGTCGAGGACGGCCGCGAGGTGGGCCACGGTGGTGGCG